>NVTH01000020.1 GCA_002401525.1 Moraxellaceae bacterium
GTTTCGAGATGCCATTGATTGTCGGAAAACTTGGCCTGGGTGATTTCTTTGTTAAATTTGATGTGGGGCAATAGCTTGTGTTTTTCGGCAATGCTTTTGAAATACGCTAGTATTTCAGGCCCTTTGGAAAAGGTGTGACTCCAGTTTGGATTAAGATCAAAGGAATAAGAATAATAATGCGAGGGTACATCACAAGCGAGGCCTGGGTAAGTGTTTTCTCGCCAAGTGCCGCCCAGTGACGCGGCTTTTTCATAGAGGGTGAAATTATTAATGCCAGCTTGTTTCAAACGAATGCCCATCAGCAAGCCGGACATGCCCGTGCCAATAATGCATATTTTGGGGGAGGTAGTGGAGTTGCTTTGATTTGTCATGATTCGGCATCCTTATCGTTAATACAGACATAAATGTTAATTATTTTTTGAGAAATTGTTATTATTTTTATACCTACCTACATGAATATTGTATTGATCTACATTACGATACTGCTGGATAGCATTGTTATTTGCTTGGGCGGCCTCCTGAATATTTGGAATCTAGTGATTAATGCGCGACCTTTTCTTGATTCGGGCTAGAAAATTAACATTCTCAACCAATTGACTCGCTGGCGATAGTGCGTGTGTCGAGCGGTATTTTAGCCGCCTGTGAAAAACTGGCCGCCAGTCATGCTAAAAAGAACAGAAAAGTCATGCTACGAGGCCAATCTTTTTTTGTCAATTGAAGACGCATTAGGGCAAGGGGAATAAGCGTGGAGTGGGAAGAGAAAGGACGAAAATGACAGGTTTCGCCCAGGTATTAGTGGCTCAATAAGGAGTGATGGGCTGGATTAGTATTCCGATTGGGGTTCGTCGTTTTGAGCGCTGAACTCAAGACCATCGGGTTGTTCGGGGATGGCACGAGAGCCATCCGCCCATGCGCCAAGGTCAAGCAGTTTACAGCGTTCCGAGCAAAAAGGTCGAGAAGGGTTGGCGCTATCCCAAACCACTTTCTTCTTGCATTCAGGGCATTCCACTTCAATTTCTTTTTTCATGATTCTATACGTTCCAAAATCCTTAAATCCTTAATCAAATATCCTTAGGCCTTCGCTGTGGCCAATTCGAGGTACTGTTGATGCAGCGCGTCGACTTTTTCCAATAAGCTAGGGATGTCGCTGTCATTGAGGATGACGTCGTCCGCTCGATCGGTTCGATCTTGGCGTTTCGATTGTGTATTCATAATAGCCTGTACACTTTCTGGTGTAGTACTGTCTCGTAGGGAGGTTCGTTCCAGTTGCAAGGTCTCCGGTACGTCCACCACCAATACGCGTTGAGTCATCTTGTATTGGCCAATCTCAAGCAGTAAAGGTGATACGAATATAGTATAGGGCGAGTTGCTGGCCTGCAGTTGCTGAGCAGTCTCAATGCCAATGAGAGGGTGAAGTAGACTCTCCAACCACTTCTTTTCCTCAGGGTTATTAAAGACGATATCCCGCAGCTTACGTCGATCGAGGTTGCCGTCTTCCAAGAGGATGTCTGCGCCATGACGATCCGCGATCTGTTGCAACGCGGGTCGGCCTGGTTCCACTACGACTCGTGACACTACGTCTGCGTCGACGATGGTAATGCCGAGTGATTTGAAATGGTCCGAAACGACTGTCTTACCGCTGCCGATGCCGCCAGTGAGTCCAATAATTAGCATGGTTTACCTATTCTTAGTTGACCGTGCGGTGTTTAGGGCGCACAGCCTTGCAAGTTAAGAATTCATCAATAGTTCATCAAAAGATAGTGTGATTCATTGAAACAAAAAGCGGCGCTACTTTGGCACAGAATGGAAGGGATGGGAAGTCTTGTGAGGTAAATAACAAGTAAGTTCAGTATTGCAAGAGGTAGCTCGAATGGAGCTTTGTAATACTGAAATTTTAGGCAGCTTACGATGACCGAGTAATCTTTGTCGCTCTGTCATCGCAAGGTGAATCTAATCTTTACTAGTTTTAAGAGTAGCTTGATTAATAATAGTTTATTCAAGATTCGATGATGGTTTGTCTAACAAAGAAAAGCCATATTTAAAATGCCTTAGAGTTTTTAAATATGATTTACAGTCACTTGAGCTGGATTAAAAATATCAAAAGCAGCCCGTTCCGGATTGTTGCCTTGCCATAAATCAGTGCCAAAATATAAGCTGTATTCTAAAAGAGCATCAGTGCCCACTGGAATCTCCGTTAAACGAATGCCCATTTCTGCACTGCTGCCTTTAAAGTTTTCGGGTTTATTGGGTTTATCCCCTGCAGCATCGTCCCAGAACAAGGCGCTTAGTTTTGGCTCAAAACCATCGTTAAATCGAGCAATAAAAAACATATCCCAGTTATGCCCCGAGCTGATAGAAACCCAGGGGTGTTCGCGGTCGCTTATATACCTCTCACGGGATAAAATAGTTTCTTTTTGACCTGCAATCATGGGCTCAGTAGGCCCTAAAGAAGATCGGTAGCGGGTGCCTTCAAAATCCACGTGATCAATTGTTACGTCCATATAAAATTCACTTAAGGCGTTGGCGGCTTTTGGGAAATAAGCAAAGATTGGATAGCGAATGGATTGAGGGGTCAATGTCACACTGACTCCTCCTGAAAGAACATTTATTCCTAGCGCACCAATGGAAATGTCCGCTTCGACAATTGCCCTCACAGCCCCGTTTTTCACCGCGATAGTATTTGCTGGAATGATTTTATTGTGCAGCGCGGCTTTAAGAAATCCTAAGCGTAATACAAAACGAGCTTTCATGGTGTCCAAAACGTTAGGCGCAGATTTAGTGCCTGTGAAGCCTTTCACATTCCAGTTTGACCAAACAGTAATATTATTCGGGTCAAATTGTATGGTGTAAGTTTCGGTTTCAATTAATCCAGTTTCGAAGTCGTAATGCGCGTAAACCTTATCGCTTCGTTGAGGGTTGCCTTTAACCAGATAAGCATATCGGCTTATGCCGTCTTCTGTTATTTCGAATTCAGAGATGATGTTTCCTTGAGCGGGTTTTTGCTGTTCTKGATTTAACTTAGTGCCCATGTCTCGATACATAAAAACYAGCTCATCCTGAGCTTCAAATATTTCGACTAGTCCGTCCACCGGTACGATGGCTCCAGGAACAAAGGTAAGTCCTTTAATATTTTTATCATCGAATTGAAAAGGAATGGGTAAAAGCTCGCCGTTGTCTATTGCCATCACCGAGTAGCCCTTAATCGATTGTCCTAGGATCGGCGACTCACTCCCTTTAACGATGGATAATTCATATTCTCTACTGGGATTGGGGATGTCCAAACCTGCATAGCTTGCGGAGGGGATTAACAACAATCCAATTAGGCCTAAAAAGAAGCTGTTTTCCCACGAAATAATTCGAGTTAATAAATTCATCTCAATCTCTTTTTTTTATTTTTAATTGATAGGGGATGATTTTGATTTGAACATTTAGGGTGGTTATTTTCAAATGCTATTCTTGTGAAAGTGGGCCAGATAAGTGCAAGAATGGGCTACAACCCGTACCCTAGAAAGGCTTGCCTAAATGGCTCATTATGGGCCAATTTTAAAATCAGAGGAATGGACGATAAAGATAAGCTATATGAGGTTAATAGTGGCCAATTAAGGCCGCGGTGAAGCAAAACCCCTTATCAATGTGCAGGCAATGGCGGGGCCAGTTTTGTGGGTAACGAAAAATTTATTATGAGATGGCAGGTAGAAAAGGTAGGTAGAAGAGGCCAGTTGAATGGGGGCAGTCGAGGGGAGGGATGATTTTGGATGGGCAAAGAATGCATTTTAGACGGTAAGCAATAGGTAGTGACGTAGATCATGTGTTTTCATGCGGTATCATTTTCGCGAAATTATTTTGCTCCAATAAATTGAGGAGGAGGGAATACCAAAGCAATGAAACCCTGATCACTTTGGAAGGAGAAATGTGAGCAAATAAATAATAATGAAAAAATCGATAAGGTGGTTTTAATTCCTGATGTGAGCGATCATTTTAAAGCCTCCTTTTTGGTGAAAGATTATTTCAGGTTTTTCAGCCATCATTAAATTGCCAGGTCGAAATTTGTGAAAATGCACTCACTTTCTTTTGAAAAGTGAGTGAGGGGACCCATCAATATTTTTAATATTTTAGTAAAAGTTTGTTTGTGTCAGAGTCTTCAGTTAACTTGGTCTTTAGTGAACTTACTAGGAAACCTAAATAGGCTGTTGGCGCTAATTCTAGGCCACTTCAAATCGCAGAGATTTTGCGTCGTAGTTGCTGTCCAAAGTAGTTATTTTGTGTATGGGGCGGGTAATTGTATTACAAATTTTATGCCCTTATACTTGCAAAATTTCTCACAATATGAGAAGGCTGAAAATGTCAAAAAATAAATGGTTAACAAATTTGCTTTTAGGCATAGCCTTTTTCTGGTTATGCGCTGTTTCCATCGCTGCGGATTTATCGAGGCCGGCCCCTTTTCACATTAAAATAAACACTATCGAGTCGGAATTTAACAGCAATGTCACTGCTGACCCTGAGTTTAAAGCCACTGCAGTTGGTTTATACGGGACCTTCTTGGTGACCGATTTGGCAGGTGGGAAACTGATCGCGGCGGTGAACTATGACTACAGCCTTTATCGTTACGAGGAATTGGTATTCGGTGAAGAGGTTAAATTGCATGCATTGAGCTTGCCCATCTCCTATATTACTTCCCAAGGAGGTTGGCTTCACAAGGTGAATGTCATCCCAGGTCTTTATTCTGACTTAGATGAAGTCAGCGGTGAGGATTATGCGGTGGGTGTAAATTACCAAGGAATTTATAGGACTTCTCCTTCAACTCGCTGGGTCATGGGTGCAGGTGTCAATAGGCAGTTCGGTGATTCTCAGGCTTTTCCGATTTTAGGGGTTATCTATAAACCCAATGACCATTTTCAGTACGCCTTAGTGCTGCCTCAAATTAAGATTAACTACACCCCTCGCCAGGGGCAAACCTGGTTTTTTAAGTTTGGGCCAAACGGTAATAAATGGAACGTAGAAAGCCAAATCTCTGAAATACAAACAGACGTGGACATTGTGACTAAATCCGTGGAAATGGCCTTTGGCAGTGAGCAGAGCATTTCCGGTAATTTATCCGCGCTGTTTGAAGTGGGGGTTGCCGGTGCCCGAGAGGTTGAGCTTGAAGGGCCTCTTGGGGAAACCTTTGACTTGGACGTAGAGGCTGACGTATTCATCACGTTACAGCTGAATTATAGGCCCCAATAAGGGGGGATTGAATTTTTTTGTAGCTGATTCTTGGTTACTGATTTTTCGTTACTAATTTTTCGTAACTAATGTTTCGCAACTAAAGAGGTGACCAGTGCTCGGTCTAACACGTAATCGATTTTTGGTAACATTTCTGTTGCTTTGCTGGTTGCCATATTTTGGCTCTGCCGCTTTTGCGGCGAAAAAGGTTGTTATTGGCGTTCTAGTGGATGGTGCAATTCCACATCAACACGCGTTACTGAAAAGTTTGCGTCATGAGCTATCGACACTGCTCGGCTCTAAATACGATATTAATGTTCCGGAAGGTAAAGTGCTCTCTGCAAGTTGGACTTTGGATGGTGCAAAAAATAACTATTTAAAACTTAAAAATGATGACGATGTTGAGATTATTATTGCCATAGGGGTACTTTCGACATCGGTAGTCTTGAAGGTCCAGCCTTATCCTAAACCCGTTATTGCTCTTGGTGTGATCGATCCGATCGCCCAGAACGTCACGCCTACTCAAAAAGGTACATCAGGGATAAATAATTTGGCTTATGTACTATTTGATAACCCTCTCAATAACGATTTAGTTGAATTTCACCAGCTATTTCCGTTCAAAAAAGTAGGCATTATTCTCGACGGACAATTGCATCGGTCGATTTTTTTGGGGAATCCGTTTGAGCCTATTCTAAGCATTCAAAAAGAGTTGAATACTTTAGGGATTGAACATGTCTGGTTGCCAATCGAAAACTCAGTCAATGACCCCTTGGATAAACTGGAAGAGGTGGACGCGGTATATTTGGGCTATCTAGGCCGTTTTGAAGGGCAAGAAAAAAAGACATTAATTACCGAAATTAATAAACGCAAATTACCCAGTTTTAGCCCCGCAGCTGACAGCATTGACGCGGGCGTTTTGGCGTCGGCCAGTCCCAAAAAGCCCATGAATAAAATTATTAGGCGTTTGGTTTTAAATGTCGAATCCATCCTTGACGGAAACAATCCATCTACATTGCCTGTGCATTTGAGATTTGACAAAAAACTTACCCTCAACATGCAGACCGCGCGCGAAATTGAATTCTCTCCGACATTTTCAACATTATCCCGTGCTCTGCTGGTGAATGACCTTTCTCCGGGTGGGGCACCCCTGTTGAGTCTCGAAAACGCCATCCACGGAGCCGTCAGCAACAACATTGATTTGAAAATACAGGCCAGCAAAGTAGAGGTTGCTGAGTTGGATGTGAAGCGCATTAAAACAAATTACCTTCCGTCCATTAGTGTCAGTCATACAGGCACTCAAATCGACGAAGCGCGGGCGACGTCTTCTTTTGGTCAACAAGCCGAAAAAACCAGCTCGGCGTCGTTAAAATTTGAACAATTGCTGTTCTCTGAATCCCAGTTTGCGGGGGTTGAGATTAAGAAGTCTTTGTTAAAGGTTGAGCAAGATCGCTATCGACAGCTCCAGCTGGATATTATTCTCAAAACCGCTACCGCCTACTTCGATGTATTGCGTGCGAGAACGGCAACAATAATTCAAAAAGAAAATGTTAATTTATTTCGTCAATATTTAGATTTGGCAAAACAACGAGAAATTGCAGGTTATTCTGGACTGTCGGATGTTTATCACTGGGAGAGCCAGCTTGCCAATGCGAGGACACAATATCTTTCGGCGGTGAATAACTTTAAACTGACAAAAATACAGCTTAACGAAATACTCAATAGGCCTCTGAATGAAGCGTTTGATTTGGAGGACGTGGCGAAACAAAAAGACGGGTTTAAACGCTACTTAACGGGCGCCCATAAAAATTATATTGATACCCCCGCGGCGCTCGAAGAATTTACCGCGTTTTCAGTGACACAAGCATTGCTTAATGCGCCTGAAATCGCCCAACTTGATGCCTCTATTCAGGGGCAGGAAAGACAGTTAAAGTCGTTAAGAAAAAAGCGCTACATTCCTAATGTCGCCTTTGTTGCAGAAAAGAAACGTGTTTTTTCTCGTGATGGGGCAGGCTCCGATATAGAGGGTGTTGATCCAGAGGATGACAGTTGGAGCGCCAGCATTAATTTATCGCTGCCATTATTTGAGGGTGGAGAAATTAACCTCGAAGCACGGCAGGCCAAGGTATTAATCCTGCAATTAAAGCACCAACGACTGCAAACTCAGCAAGCCATTGAACTTAGGGTTCGAGCCGCATTACTAGGCCTTACTACCCAGGCAGTGAACTTGAAATCGTCGCAGCGAGCAGCTCATTATTCCGACAAGAGTTTGAGCTTGGTTCAGGGCGCGTACAAAACAGGCAAGGCGTCAGTGGTGGAACTTTCGGATGCCCAAAATATCGCTATTAGCGCAAATCAAAAAGCGCTTAATTCAGTGTATGAATTCCTAACCGAACTAATGAAGACTGAACGTGCTGTGGGGCACTTTAGTTTCCTCGATGAGGAGGGGGTAAAATCCTCGGGTGTTAATCGGTTTAACCAGTCTCGCCAAAATCTCAACAGCTCGGGAGTAAACTAATGTTGTTCCGCTTCAAAAATACAGTCTTGGTTGGCATGAGTATTACTCTTACCTTGCTCGCTGCATGCTCTGAGGAGCCCGTTGGTGACACTGAAACTTTGCGTCCAGTCCGTTACCAAGCTGTGGAGAGGCAGTTGAGCAATCAGCAATTAAGTTTTACTGGTGTGACACAAGCGAGTATTGAAACGGGTTTAAGCTTTCGGCAGGGCGGCACGGTCATCTCGCTTAACGCAACCCCAGGAGAACGTATAAAGAAGGGGCAATTGATCGCTGAACTGGATTCTAGAGACGTCCAATTAAAGTACGATCAAAAGTCACTTTCCTTAGAAAAAGCCAAAGTGACAGAAGAAACAGCGTCCTCTAAATTGACGCGAGTGAAAAGCCTCTATGAGAATAATACGGTTGCTATAGGAGAGTATGAGTCGGCCAAAGAGCAATACGCGAACGCTCACGCAAGTTATGAATCAGAGAAAAGAGCGTTAGGGCTAACCCTGCGTGAACTGAGTTATTACACCTTGCATTCCCCAGTGGATGGCATCGTGTTAGCAAGCGACGTCTCCATTAATGAAAATATTCAAGCCGGCGAAGTGATTGCCTTAATCCAAACCGGCAATGAGCTGGTGGTGGAGGTGGGGATTCCTGAACAATACATTACGCGTGCTAAAGCAGGGCAATCTGCAACGATTCAGTTCTCCTCCATAGCGAACACTTCATTCATCGGTGAAATTACAGAAGTGGCGTATACCATCAGTCAAGAGTCCTCGACCTATCCGGTGACGGTAAGGATTGAAAATGCCACCAGCGCTATTCGTCCCGGGATGCCGGCATTGGTATCGTTCCCATTTGATTCGAGCGGCAATGAACTACAAATGATTGTGCCTTTGCATTCGGTTTCAAAAGGAGCCGTCGATCATTATGTCCTTGTGGTAGAAGCGTCAGCCAATTTGAACGAAGGTGTGGTGCACAAGAGGATAGTAAAAATTGGCAAAATGACTGATGCAGGGTTTGAAATTCTTGAAGGATTGACGCCGGGTGAAAAGGTCATTACTGCAGGCATCTCCAGCCTCAATGACGGCATGAAAGTACGACTTTTAAAATAACTTGATTGAGCTCAAACGGTAACTAATGATCACTCAGCTAGCCATTAAAAACCATGTATTAACGCTGTCAATTATTGCTTTACTATTGTTGTCAGGGGTTTCTGCTTTTAAGGATTTGCCTCGAGACGACATGCCAAGTTTTTTAATTCGGAATGTCAGTGTTGTCACTTCTTATCCTGGCGCAAGTCCAGAACGAATTGAAAACCTAGTGACCGACATTATAGAAAAGGCCATTCAGGAAGTCGCAGAAGTTGACTTTATCAACAGCGAGTCTCGCAGCGGTGTTTCCATTGTCAATGTCGCAATTAAAGAAACCGAATATGACTTACAACCTATATTTGACCGTTTACGGCGTAAAGTCGATGGCGTCAAAAGCCAGCTCCCAGACGGAGCCCGGGTTAATTTTAAAGATGAATTGGGCGATGTGTTTGGCATTATCATAGGGCTTACCGCGGAAGGTTACAGTTATGAAGAGATGAAGGAGATCGCTGACGCCGTTCGCGATGACTTTATTCGGTTGCCAAGTGTGGCGAAGGTCCAGTTGAGTGGCGTTCAAGAAGAGCGTATCTATGTGGAGTTCGACGCGTCGCGCCTTGCTGAAATGGGCTTAACCCAAAACAAAGTCCAGGACGTTATTGCAACGACCAACATCATTATGCCAGGCGGCAATATTACCGCGGCGGACCGGGTGATCATTGTTGAACCCACAGGAAGTTTTGAAGAATTAAATGACCTTAAAAATGTCATTGTTGAGTATGCCGGTAACACCGCCGTTCGCTTACGTGATGTTGCTAGCATTCGACGCGGCTACGTTGAACCACGCCAAAATAGCGTTTCCATCAATGGCGAGCCCGGCCTTGCAATCGCCATTAATTTAATTAAGGGCGGCAATATTATCTTAATGGGGCAAGAGGTGGATGAGAAATTAAAAACCTACCATGCTATTTACCCCCATGGGGTAGACTTTCATCGGGTGGCCTCTCAAGATTTGGTGGTGAAGAATTCGGTGGATAATTTTGTCGTTAACCTGTTGCAATCGGTGGTGGTTGTACTCGTGGTGATGCTGCTTTTTTTGGGCCTTCGAACCGGTTTGGTGGTTGCCTCTTTGATTCCCGTTGCGATTGTGTGTTCGCTTGTATTGATGTCAATCTTTGACGTCGGCTTGAATAAAGTAACGCTTGCCTCGTTAATCATTGCATTGGGCATGTTGGTGGATAATTCTATCGTGATGTCCGAATCGATTATTGTCAAAGTTGAAAAAGGCGCTGCCGTTCTTGATGCCGCCATCGCCTCGTCCAATGAATTGATTATTCCTCTGCTCACCTCTTCGTTGACTACCTCGGCGGCTTTTATGGCATTTTTTCTCGCCGATTCTGTAATGGGAGAAATAATGGGCAATATCTTCGTGGTGTTAACGTTTGCGTTGCTCAGCTCCTGGTTTTTATCTATCACCATGATCGCGTTGTTTTGTGTGTACGTGTTAAAGGTGGAAAAGACTCAAACATCAGAGGCGGGCTTGTTTGAAAAGTTGGCGGTATTTTATCGCCGCTTGCTGGTGTTGAGCTTGCGTCACCCGATTGTGACTGTGGCGAGTGCGGTCATGATGTTTGTTATTTCAATGCAAATGTTGCAGTTCGTACCCAATATATTCATGGCGAAAAGCGACCGAGCATTAGTGACGGTTAATATTGAACTTCCTTTAGGCACGTCAATCGATCGAACCCAACGTGTGGTGGATCAAGTGGAAGCCATGGTTCAAGAAAAACTATTGATATCTCAAGAAAAATTGCTGGTAGACGGCAGTGAGTTGAAAGAGGGCGTGGTGAATTGGTCAAGTTATGTGGGGGAAGGTGCGCCGAAGTACGACCTAGGGTATACCGCGCCAGAGTCCAGTCCTCATGCAGCGCACCTATTGCTGAATACTAGTTCTGATTTAGCCAACGATAGTGTTATTAGCCAGGTCGAAAATTATATTTTTGACCACTTTCCTGATGCAACTTACAAGGTATCAAGGCTCGTCAGTGGGGGCGGTTCTGCGAATCCTATTGAAGTCAGGCTGTCAGGAATCGATACCGATCAGTTACTGCATTATTCTCTGGAAATTAAAAACTTATTAAGACAGATTCCTGGCACAAAAGGCGTCTCTGATAATTGGGGCATGCGCTCGAAAAAATTGGTGATTGATATTGATCCAGATAAGGCTCAGAGGGCGGGGGTTTCCCATCAGGACATTGCGACATCGCTGCAAACAATACTCGGTGGGAAACAGTCAGGTGTGTTTCGCGATGGGGAAAAGGCCATTCCAATCATCATGCAAAGTCTGAATTCGGTTGAACTAAATTTGTCAGATTTAGACTCCCTGAATATTTTTTCTCAACACAGTGGTAAGAATATACCGCTGAAGCAAGTGGCTAATGTAGACGTTGTTTGGCAGGCCACGAAAGTGATTCGTCGAGATCTAAATAGAACGGTCACTATTATCTCTTCAGTGCAACCGGGTTACACAGCTTCTGAAATAGTCGGCATTCTAAAGCCGAAACTGGACCAGTTACAAAAAACATGGCCTTCATCGTATAGCTATGCGTTCGGAGGGGATGCCGAAGGCAGCAGTTCAGCAATGGGCGCTGTGATTGACAAAATACCGCTTTCGATATTTGTGATCATACTGCTATTGATTGCTCAATTTAACTCGATTCGGAAACCACTGATTATTCTTGCCACCATTCCTTTGGGGATGATTGGGGTGGTTTTTGGCTTGTTAGTCGGTCAGTCCTATTTTGGCTTTATGACCTTTTTGGGCGTGATCGCATTGGCGGGCATTATTATTAATAACGGCATTGTTTTATTAGATCGAATTGAGATCGAGCAAGTTGAAAACMATCGAGACCCTTATTCTGCGATTGTTGAAGCGGCGCTGCAGCGCTTCCGGCCCATACTATTGACTACGGCCACCACCTCGTTAGGCCTAATACCTTTGTGGCTTGGCGGCGGTTTAATGTGGGAACCGATGGCGATTAGTATTATATTTGGGCTGATTTTTGCCACGGCGCTGACCTTATTGTTTGTTCCTGTCATGTATAAGCTATTATTTCGGGTGCCTCATGTTGAGTAATAAACTTTGAAATCTGGATAATGGAACGCATGCATCACTTGTGGAATCCACATTCGCTGAAAACGTGAAAAAATAAACGTTAACTTTGCTTATTGGTTTGTGATTTTAATTAGATGGATTCCCGCCTTCGCGGGATTGATGGTGASCATATGCTCTTGCACAAAGTTATTCGATTGCTCGGATAAACGTATGGGCGGCTGAGCATATATGAAATGATACTTGGATTAACAAATTTCAAAATGGTGCGTAAACATGACCAGGCCTAAGCATTATATTCTCGCGGTAATGCTGCCTTTTTTTATCTTTAGCCCAACAATGTTGTTCGCTTCGATTATCGGCGAAAGCGAAGGCATGCATTTTAAAGTGGAAAAGATAGCCAGTGGTTTGGGAGTGGTGTGGGGGCTTGCCTTATTGGATAAGCAGACTCTGTTGTTGACCGAACGTAGCGGAAAAATTAAGCGCCTCGATTTAGCCACCAGTGTTGTGCAAGCAGTGAGTGGTGGTGCGACCGTAAAACTAGCCGGACAGGGTGGGCTTATGGATGTGGCTGTGCAGCAGCCCTATCTGCCCAATGATTGGATCTATTTTACGTACAGCAAAAAGCATAAGGGGCAGGGCGTTACTGCACTAGCGCGGGCTCACCTTGTTGGAAATCAACTCACTGATTGGGAAGACCTTCTCGTGACGCAGTCGGCCACTAGCACGAATCGGCATTATGGCAGTCGTATTGCGTTTGATGGCGATGGCCACCTGTTTTTTTCAGTGGGCGATCGAGGGGTACGATCCAATGGGCAGGATCTAAGTATTCACGCGGGTTCAATCCTCAGGCTTAATCTTGATGGCAGCGTTCCTGTAGACAACCCATTCGTAAATCATGCCACTGCTTTGCCTGAAATTTGGAGTTATGGGCATCGTAATCCCCAGGGCATTAGCTTCGATTTTGCTAACGGTGAGCTTTGGGCGATCGAACATGGCCCTCGGGGTGGGGATGAAATTAATCTTATTTTAAAAGGGCGTAACTACGGCTGGGCAACATTGTCCTTTGGGAAAGAATACTGGGGGCCTATCAACGTTGGAGAAGGCACTGAGCGAGCCGGAATGGAAAATCCAAAAAAGGTCTACATCCCCTCAATTGCCCCTGGAAGTTTATTAAAGTATACGGGTTCAGCGTTCCCAAAATGGCAAGGGGATCTGTTTTCAGGGGCTTTGAAGCTGGCGCATTTAAACCGCGTAGCGCTGGATGATCAAGGGAATGCTAAAGTGGAAGAACGATTGCTGGAGGATCTTCAGCTGCGTATTCGTGCGCTAATTCAAAGCCCCGAGGGTTGGCTCTATTTTTCCACCGATTATGGAGAGATTTATCGTTTGAGTCCTGCAGGCTAATTCGCCAGTCAATCAACTCTTTCAGTTTTTTCTATAGTTCTGTTTAAATCGAGATGAAAGTAGCCATTAGCGCTCTATAAATTATAAAACGGTTGCCTGCAGCTCAAATTCCAGCTTCGGATTTCTAACGAGATACGCTGGGTTATACACCCGATCTGGAATAATTGCCGGAGTGATTGCTAGGTAATCAATAATCGTTCGCTTATTTGACGCCAGTCGATCTAACAATATTAGTTGGGTAATGCGCGGGCTTTCTTTTTGGTCTCCTAATTTATAAATCGCTTCCTTCGCCAATTTCCCTGAAGTTAAATACAAATATGCGTGCAAGGGCTGATAGGTCGTTCTATCGACTTCCAGTTTGATGGTTTGATAACTGGCACTTTTAACCTTTGCAGTTAAATTTAAGATGAGTGTAGGCCGCTGTTCGAATTGGCCCTCTCCAGCGATTACGCCTTGATAGTCTTCACTCCAAGTTAAGCTAGAAATATCCCCCGTAGAGGCCTCTCCGATTAATTTTTGCATCGGGGTGATGCGGATGGGGCGTCGGCTTGTAGGCATTAGGAGCCAATAACTGTCTTCAACCATTAATACTTTTTTACCCACTTGCCGTGGGGATTTAAATAGAATCAATGATCGGTGGCCCGGTTTGATGAGTACCTCATAGAGGCTTTCTTTGTGGGGGCTATTGCGCTGTATTTGTTCCGCCGTTTTAAAGAGCCGCACTTGGGTCATGACTTGTGCGGAGTGGGTGGGTAAACGAAAGCGGTCGGCTTGTTCTAATATTTCCTCCACTGATGCAATGTCGTTTGCAAGAGTATGGACGCAAGCTGCTAAGAGAGTAATGCTTAAGGCTATTTTCTTTAGACTAGTAATTACTACTTTAAATTCTGATGTAAAAATAAAGTTATACATGAGTCAAGGCCTCAACAATGGGGCGATTAGCGCCTTTGCGAGCGGCGAACCAAGCGGCTGTGCAACAGATAAGAATGAGTAGTGCGGAAGTCACTAGCGCCAATTGGGGGGAGAAATAAACGTAGAGCGGGTAGCTCGCGGAGCGCCCCGGAGGAGGGGGCATTTGCAGGTCGCTAAAATAGAGTCCGATGCTGCACAAGCCCGCGATTAGAGAACCGATTAGCGCTCCACTTATCGCAATGACTAATGCCTCGAGAACGAAGTTAAACACGATTTCACTCGGATAACTGCCAAGGGCAGAAAGGGTGCCGATTTCTTGGGTGCGCTCCACCACACTCATTGAAAGGGTATTGGAGACTGAGAAGAATACCAATACAGCAATGACGCCGCCGAGGATTGAAAAAATTCGATCATAGAGGGATTTAACGCCTTGGTAATAGAACGCACGGGTCCACCAGGGGGTGATGCTGAGTTGGGGGTATTGGCTTTTAAGTGCGTGTTCGAGCTGAGCGGTTTTTTCTGTGTCATAAAGATAGACCGACAGTGTGCTGACCTTTTTGGTGGCCAACAGGGTCTGAGCAGTTTCTAGATGGGTGTATAGCATGCGCTTGTCTATTTCAGGCACGCCTACCGAAAAGATACCGCGGACTTGCACGTCGATGGCGTTCATGGCCCCGTCCGTAGTGGTGGACAACAACGTTAATAGGCTGCCGGGTTGCGCGTTTAGATGGCGAGCCAAATCTTTGCCGAGCATGACTTGAGGATCGTCTTCTAAAGACGGATTGCGGCTCAGTGGTTTGCCTTGAGTGATGGTGAGAAAAGGCCCTTTCATACTCAGCTCTTCCGGATCGATGCCTGTGGCCATAAAAATGGTGGATTTGTCATCGTTACTGATGAGGCCTGAATATTGAACTCGAGGCAGTGCCGCGCGTATATCGGGATTGGTCATTAATTGTTGTTGCATGGCGTGGTAGTTGCTGAGTCCAAGAGCGAGTGTAGTTTCTTCCTGCTGGGTAAAATAGTCGGCGTGTGCCAATGTCAGATGACCGATTTCTCGAGCCGACATTTCGCGCAGTGAATCGTAAGTATACAATCCAAAACCACCACTGATTAATGTGCCGGCAGTACCCACTGTTGCAATTAGGATGGTGACGAAAGAGCGTCGGCGATTGCGTAAAACATTTCTAATTGCGAGGCTGATTGCAAGTTGTAGCCATTTCATAAGCGCAGCTCCGTTGAAGCGTGTGGCAATATCTCTTGGACCATTGAGCCCTGCGGCGCATCATGTAGCAACGGCGAGGCCAGCGAGCCGTCTTGGAGCTCTATAATTTGATCGCAGCGACTACTCATTCGATGATCGTGAGTAGCAATTAGAAAAGTGGTGTTGTGTTCTTGGCCTAGGGTCTGCATTAAATCGATGACTTGATTGGCGGTGCGGGTGTCTAAGTTTGCCGTGGGTTCATCGGCGATTACTAATAAGGGCGAATTTACTAAGGCTCTGGCAATGGCAACCCGTTGTTGTTGACCGCCTGATAAACGATCGGGACGGCGATGTTGGTGGTCCTTTAAACCAATTTTTTCCAGTATTTCACTGACTTTTATTTTACGGTCTGTACTTGAGAAACGGTTTAGAATTAAAGGGTATTCGACGTTTTCATAAGCAGTTAAAACTGGCACCAGATTAAAGTGTTGAAATACAAAACCAAGTTTCTCTCGTCTAACTTGAGTGCATAGTGTTGCGTTGTTAGTCATTCGCTGGCCGTCCAATTCATAGCTGCCCTGATATTGCTGATCCAATAGACCGCAAATGTTCAGCAAGGTGCTTTTGCCACTCCCCGACGGACCACTCAAGGCCACAAACTGTCCGCGCGGGATATTCAGATTGATTTCTTTGAGGGCGCAAATCGATTCGTCACCTTGGTGATAGCTTTTTTGTATGGCCGTGAGGGCCAGCATTGATTGAGGATTGAGATTAGAGTTAGATTTCGAATTAGATGAATTCATTTTATTACCTTACGCTGGGCTATTGATCAGTTATCAGTTATCGGTTATTGATTAATAGTCACTAAGTTGCGCTAATTGCAGGCGAGCCTTTTCGACGTATTCACCTTGGTTCAAATTATCGACTAGCGTTTGGTAGAAAACACTGGCTCGCGCATGTTGATCTTCTTTTTCTGCTGCGAGCCCTGCGTAATAATAAAGGTAGGCTTTTCGAGAAAAGGGAATTTCAGCGAGTTGTTCAGATTCAATGATTTCTAGTAAGAGTTCGTAACCTTGATCGAAACGATTGAAAAAAAACGGCACAAGGGTAAACGTAATGGCACTAATGGATTTGATTTCGGTGCTCACCGGGAGGCCGTCAACCAAGAGTTGATCGTGCTCCGGTCGTAGCATCATCATTGCCTTTGCCATGGTGTCGAGACCCCGCTCTGTGTGATTTAATTTAGTCCAGGGCATCCAAGCGTCCCGTCCAATCAACGTATGAAGACCGCCTAAGTAAGCAATGGTGAGCGGGTCTAATGGATTTTGTAACGCGGCAGATTCGAATCCAGAAAAGGCAAGGTCCCGTGCGTCACTATCGCCGTTGACTGCGAGTCGGTATTGTTCGATTAGAGGGAGATACTGGTTTTCTGTTTGATTCTTTGCGGGGCGGGCCGTAACAGAGGCTGCGTGGTCGTGGTCCCTGTTAATGGTGGTGTTAGTAATTGAAGTGCTAATAATTGTGGTATTAGTATCGGCGATGACTGTCATCGAGACCGCGATGATCATAGCGGTTACGGTGGCAAGCATTGTAAGGTTTCGGGTTTTGTGAACATTCATATGATTTCTCCGGCAAGCCAATGAAGGATTAATATAGGCTGCTCTTCTCTTAGCTATAGGAGTTGAGATCTCAGCTTGAAGGATAATTTAGAGTGGTCTTCAACGAGCAGTAGAGCGGTGTGATGAATCGCTTGGAGAGGTGGTGAGGAGCAGTCCGTGGGGGGTGAATTCCAACGCATCAATACCAAGTTTTCTAGTTACTTCCTCATCAGTGCCTTTTCCGGCATCGAATTTTTAATGCAATGATTAATACCAGAAACTTCCATTTAGTGGAAGTTTCTGGTATTAATTACTACAATTGAAGAATCACTATGAGGACGCTAGTTGTGCAAACCTTGACGGAACATCTTTTAAATCAAGGGTTTAGTGATCGCTATATCACCGATGTGCAGCTCGCACACCTTGTGGATGGCAGTAAGCAACGACGTCATCACTTGGTCAATCGAGCCATCAAGGCAAAAGAACTAAGTCGATTAAAGCGCGGGCTTTATATCCTCTCCAACACACTGCGAAGTGAACCCTGCCACCCGTTTGCTATTGCTCAGGCCATGGTGCCAGGATGTTACGTTTCCTTGGAGTCAGCCCTTGCCTACCACGGCTGGATCCCTGAGGCCGTAATGACCACTGCTTGCATTATTCCGCAGCGTAAATCCCGTGAGTACAGTCATCCAGACTTAGGCACTTTTACCTTTCGTCCCTTAGCTCTGCAGACCGGGTACTTTTTGGAAATGGTTCAATACACTCGGATCAACCAACAAAGCCTTTTAGTTGCCAAGCCTCTGCGCGCGCTTATCGATTTAGTGTGTATTAACAAAATCCATTGGCAAGGCCTTGATTGGCTCCAACAAGGGCTGCGCATCGAGGAAGAAAATCTAAGCTTAATCCGCACACAAGAAATTCAAACCCTAAAAAATGTTTACAAGCAAAAAAGAGTTCAGCATTTTTTAGAACAACTTAGTTTCAGTTTAAAGCTTTCGTCACCGATTCCATCACAGGCTTAATCAATGATTGACATCATCCGGCAACGATTAAATCGCTATGGGGCGAGCAATGCCCTAATGGAGGAGCACGCCACTAAAGAAATTATTCAGGAAATTGCTTTATATGCGCTTTGGCGCACTGGATTTTTTGAAGTGGCGGCCTTTCAAGGCGGCACCAGTTTACGAATATTACACCGCCTGCCACGCTTTTCAGAGGACCTGGATTTCATCCTTAAAAAGCCAGATCCAGATTTTGATTGGTCTAAAACACTTAAAAAGTTACTCGGTCACTTTGATGAATTTGGATTAAAGTCAGAGGCCTTAACTAAAGGAAAAATTGATAATCGAATTAAAAAAGCCATTATTAAAGACAACTCCATTATCAACCAATTAAATTTATCTTTTTACAGCGGTCATGCCGATCAGAAACTTAAAATTAAACTTGAGATCGATGTGGACCCACCCCAAGGCTCTGGATTTAACTACAGCTATTTAGATTTCCCTTTGGATTTTGAAGTCTGCCATCAAGATTTAAGCAGTAACTTCGCGTTGAAAATTCATACGCTTTTATGTCGGCAATTTATCAAAGGAAGAGATTGGTACGATTTTAATTGGTATCTCAAGCAACAAGTAGCCCCCAATCTGCCTTTATTACGCAATGCGCTAAATCAAAGTGGTCCATGGGCTAAGAAAATGGAACCGATATTGACATTGGGTTGGTTAAAAAATGCGCTTGAAAATAAAGTAGCCTCCATTGATTGGAATTTCGCTGCGCGTGATGTTGAGCGTTTTCTATCGGCTCAAGAGCAACAGAGTTTAAGTTTGTGGAGCGAACGTTTTTTTAAAAGTAAGGTGGGGGCTTTAGGAAGCGTGGTCTCCTGAGCGTAAAGGTTATTAATGCTCAACTTATGCAGAAAAAAAAGAAAAGGGGTCAGGCTTGCGTTATTGCATTAATGTGCCCGCTGAGTTGGTTTCGTATTGAGTCTGAATTTTTTGCTTTAGTGTCTAGATTGCCAATGTGCCGACTGAATGTAGAAGGATCCCGTTGAAAGTAGTTCGCCACCTGCGTAATCGAACTAGCTCCCAGCTGGTGGCCCAGCCAGCCAATTAATGCGCGCGCTTCGGAAACTACACGATTTCGCGAAGATCCCCGAAGCACCTCCTCGCTTATCTCGAATTCCTTGCTCACATAATCGACAATATCCTCTAGGGTTACTTTCAATAAAGGTGGCTCGGTTTTACCTAACACCTTTTCCAAGAATCGATCATCCGCCAGTACTCGCCCATCGTTGCCTCCCTTATGGAATTCCTGTCGATAACCTTCTTCTATCCCGTTATGTACAAAGGTCTCATATCTTTCTCGGCAAGTCTTCAGCCGTTTTGCGAATTGACTTAGCACCCAATCGGTTTCCAGCCAAGGTAATATTTCTTTCCCTAAGTACGCTCGATGGCCACTCCAGATGTAATCCTTGGGTTTCTTAACCAGGCCAGCTCGTACCGGATTGAGATGAACATATCGAATCAATTCTAAAAGGTAGCTATCGGCGTCTACCAATATTGCTTTGTATCGGCCTTGGAATAAATGTCCCGATCGCGATTGTTTTTTGTTGATCCATCGTGTGTAGCGAAAGGACAGGTTTTGAATGATTTTGGATAGGGGTTCTTCAGCGACCTGAATCACTAAATGAATGTGGTTTGGCATACAACAAAATGCATGGATCCGATGGTCGTATCGATCCAGCCCTTGCTGAAGGAGGAAATAAAGGTGGTATCTATCTTCATCATCAAAGAAAATGTCCTGCCCGCCGTTTCCTCGGAGCATTACATGATAAAGCCCACCTGAGAGGTGAAGTCTTGGTTTTCTGGCCATGGAGGGGAGCCTATATTAGCGTGAATATTAATGCAATAGCGCAGGCCTGACCCCTTTTTCTTTTGCTGCCCCGCTATTAACATCAAACCATACACGTAGAAAAATAGAAATTATTACAGAAAAAATCAGAGTAATAAAAAAGTATAAATCATTATTTGGTGCGTACACCTTTACGGCTGCCAGACAACTGATTACGAAGATCATAGGTATAAAACCGGACCCCGCTGCGAACAAAAATGACTTAAATTTTCTATTCCTAGATTTCACGAGACATTTGTACGTAATTACTGATACTGGTATTCCACTAATCACAGCAAGCATTCCGAAGAACAGTAACCAAGCATATATTCCAGTAATAACCATATGAAACCTTAACAGAGGGATGACGAGATTTGTCGTTTACCCTTCTGCCTTTTTATTAGTTGATCGCCATATTCTATATAACATACAAGAACGTAGAAAGGTCTCCTTTGGAGAAAGCCGTTAGGTCATATTTGGGCTGCTTTTATCGAAAACTTAGAGCAGCTAACGACCGCTGTTGACACGGAGCGCCCATTATCCGGTGGCCAAATCAAGCTTTAAGCTGCAAATTGGTCGAGATTCACGAAAAGGCCAATTCTAATGCTAACTTTGTGTGGTGAATTCAATTGGTCAGCGCAACACTCTATCCTATACAAAAAAGATGCTAATCGCTCAATGTTTCAAGTTCATAAGGGGGCTAATTTTTAAAACAACGGGCGTCTTTTTAAGCGATCAGATCATCAAGTTCTTTAAGGCTCATGGATTTAGGAATAGCCATCGTCAGCTTTATATCTTTTAAAGCTTCACCCTTGTTAGCACGATTTCTTAAAGTATTAATAATAGCGGGCCCTAATTTTGGAAGCATCTCTTTTGCTTCAATAGGTTTCTTGCAGTGATCACAGAGCGCTCCAGCTCGCGTCACCTTATTACAAGTCTTGTGAATGTATTCCATAGGTACGCCGTGTTCATCAGTTAGCCATTCATCACCCCACTCAACCATCGACATGATGATAG
The DNA here is from genome assembly GCA_002401525.1 of Moraxellaceae bacterium. Classification (GTDB taxonomy): domain Bacteria; phylum Pseudomonadota; class Gammaproteobacteria; order Pseudomonadales; family UBA3067. The sequence goes on from NVTH01000020.1 coordinate 20,933, forward strand.
GGTATAAACTTTGCCCTTTTTTTGTGAGCTTATATTTTGCGCGCTTGGAACCACTTTCTATACGTTTTTCTAATACATCCTGTTGAAGCAGTTGGTTAAGTCTTTCTGATAAGCGTGGTTTTGCTATGCCAATACTTTTTTCGATTTCCGAAAAGTTTTGCTTACCTAAAAATACATCTCTGATTATCAGCATGACCCAGCGATCCCCAATTACCGAGAGGGTTCTGGCGATAGAACAGGTTTCTGTACTTAATTCGTTCCATTTCATGGCTAAGCTATACTTGGTTGACAGGTGTTCATTTGGAGAATAATATATCAAAAGGTGTCAAAACGAAACCAATTAATTGATATCAAGAACTTGAATGGGGTCAGTGTTAATGGAACAGAAGAGTGTACTTTGTGCTAGTTGCGATATTTCCTGCTCGCTTACAGCTCACGTAGATAAAGGCCGGGTGGTGAAAATTAGTGCATCTCGCAATCCCTTGCTTAAAGATAATATTTGTATGAAAGGTGTCTACGCGCCTAAATCCTTTGCCAATCCTAACAGAGTATTGAAGCCCTTAAAAAGGGTGGGAGAGCGTGGCTCCGGCAAGTGGGAAGAGGTCTCTTGGGACGATGCAATGGCTGATATCGCCAAGCGGCTTGGCAAAGTTGTTGATGAATATGGTGCAGAGGCATTAGCGGTATCCACCAGCGAATGGAATACCTCTGTAGAAAATGGTGCGGGCCGTCGTTTCATGAATCATTTGGGTTCACCTAACTGGATTAGTGGCGTTGCTCTATGTGCGGGCAATACATCGGCGGTTAATCGTATGGTTTATGGTTGGTATCCTTTTTCTGATTTCGCGACCACCCAATGTATTTTGCTTTTTGGACATTCCCCAACTCGTCATAGTTGGACCCCTATTTATAATATGATTCAAACAGCGAAAGTTCGTGGCGCAAAAATTATTGTTTGTGATCCACGAAAAAGTGCGAATGCTGAAATGGCAGATCATTGGTTACCTTTAAAAGTGGGTAGTGATGCAGCGCTAATGTTGGGTATGGTAAATGTTATTATTAATGAAAATTTGTATGACAAAAAATTTATTGAAAACTGGACCGTAGGTTTTGAAGCATTGAAGGAGCGCGTTAACGAGTACCCCCTTGAGCGTGTGGCAGAATTAACCGGCCTCGATGAAGAATCGATTCGAAGTGCAGCCCGCACCTATGCACTTGCTAAATCTGCAATTATTCCTTGGACTCCAATTACCGATCAACAACGTAATAGTACCTCTGCTATTCGTTTGCAATGCACACTTCGAGCATTAACCGGAAATATTGATACCCCTGGTGGAGATGTATTTTTTGAATTCCCGCCCGAGATTGTTAATGCGTCAGCAATGGAAATGCATGAGGTTTTACCCCAAGAGCAAAAAGATAAGCAGTTGGGTTCGGATAAGCATCCAGTGTTTACCTATAGAGGAATGGAACCCTTAAAAGAAGCGACGAAAAGAGTATGGGGGCAACCCTATACTAATCTGGTAACCGGGAATTATATGGCTAATCCGTCGGCAACGTTTAGAGCAATGGCGGGAGAAGGGCCTTATCCTGTTAAAGCATTTTTCGTCTTGGGTAACAATACTTTATTAAGTTTTGCGAACATGAAGTTGATTCATAAAGGTATGATGAATCAGGATCTTATTGTGGTCCATGAGCATTTCAAAACACCAACTGCACAACTGGCTGATTATATTTTGCCGGGGGATAGTTGGTTGGAGCGTCCGCAAATCTGGGAGGGATTTGGTTGGGCGGGCGTCTTATCAACTTCTCAGAAAGCTATGGAGCCACCGGGTGAGTGTCGAAGTGTTTATGCTTTTTGGCGTGATTTAGCGGTAAGAATGGGGTTCGAAGAAGCTTTTCCATGGGAGACACTAGAAGATGTATTGGATTACAGGCTGCACAAAACAGGAAAATCTTTCAAGCAATTTTCTGAAGAGTTTGAATACAAATTACCCAATTTAAGATTTAGAAAATATGAGAAAACAGGTTTTGCTACTCCTTCAGGAAAAGTAGAATTGTATTCCAGTGTGTTGGAGGGTTTTGGGTTTGACCCTTTACCTTACTTTCGTGAAGATCCAACTCCCGATGCTAAGTTTTCCAGTAAACTGTTTACAGGCTTGAGAGAGAATGAGTTTTTTCAAACCGGCGGTAGGCATGTGCCAGAGTTGCGAAAGCGTACCCCTGAGCCTTTAACATTTATTAATCAGCATGAAGCCAACAAATGGGGTGTGCGAACTGGAGAATGGGTTGAAGTGGAAACCAAAATTGGTTCAATAAAAATGAAAGTTGAAATAAAAGAAGAAATGCCAAATGAACTAGTGCGTATACCTCATGGATGGTGGAAACCAGAAATGGAACAAGGAATCGGTAAGCTTTCGGGAGCATGGCAGTTTTCAGATGCACAGGCTTGCCCTGATGACGACGACTTTTTGGATTTAGAACAAGGCATACCTCATTTAAAGGGTATTCCATGTTGCATCAATAAAATTAAGGTGAACGAAAAAGAACTCAATGCAGGTTAACTCGATGGAAGATAATAATAAACTCAACAAAGAAAAAGATGGCTTGCGCAGAAAGGTCGCTTTGTCAGTTTCGCAAGCCTTATTCTCTAGACGAGATGTTTGGCATCATAATTTGTTAAAAGGCATAGTCAGAATAGGTGTGAATGCTTTTTATAAGAAATATGATTTTATGAAAGATGAAATCATCGATGCAGATATTAGTTTTGATGCAGATGAATTAGATGATTACCAATTTCCCAATAAAAATACTAGTTTAGACGAAACGCCAGAGAATTAAACACACGCTTATATTTCCCAGCTAATGTCATTAGCTGACTGTTAAGCCTCTATGATTTTGAGTTCTAAAGTAGACGAAAACAAATAAAATCATTCTTACAATTCCTTAGAGAGTAAAATATGTCGAACTATCCCGTAAACGAAACAGCCCTTTTATTAGTTGATCCCTTGAATGAATTTTTATCAGAAGGAGGCAAGCTTTGGGATTTCACTAAAACCACCGCGCAAGCCACCCGAACTGTAGAAAATCTAAAAATGCTGGTAGAAACATGTCGTGATAAAGGTGTACTGGTTGTTTATACTTTGCATCATGCTTATTGTGATGGAGACTATGATAACTGGAAGTTTCTCAACCCGTCACACCAAGGGGGGGTACTAAGGATTTTCCGTCTAAAAGAGACATAACCTCCCACAGCCCGCATATTTAATGCCCTGTAGAGGACCCTCAATCCAGGATTCTTACTCATTTGTCGTGATTAAACGCATAATTTCATCCATATCGATCGTATTCTGCCCGAAATCGAAACTGTAAGTCCCGTTCAAGTTTACGTTTAGCCACGCCACTGGTGATACCATTTTTGTCAGCGCCAGGTTTTTTTCATCTCCTCTGTGCTCAAAGTAAGTGAGCAAGAGGCTCAGTATCTTTGAATTGAAATAGATGATGGCATTTGTCAGCAGTCGAGCACATTCGTTCCAGAGGCCGATTTCATAGTCGGAGTTTCCTCTAAATCTGTTGCCATTTACTGATGCAACAGCGCGACGGAGTTGATGATAGGCCTCCCCTCGATTAAGGGCTCGTTGCACATGGCCTCTCAAACTTTCATCATCGATGTAATCTAATAGGTACGCCGCCTTAACCATTCGATTGTATTCGGTGAGCGCCTGTAATAAGGGGTGRTTTTTTGCGTAACCTGATAGYTTTYGAATCAGCGTTGCTTGAGTCGTCGTTTTTTCTTGCAGCGAGATAACAATGCGCTGAATAATAYCCCACTGCTCGATAATAAGATCTGTCTTGATGGGGTTTTTTAAGCTCATTCTTATGCCACCTTCCGCATCCTCACGGACATAAAACAGGCTCTCAATGACCGTTGTAAATTTGGCATACCTCGGCGCGAAACTGTAGCCGAATAAATCAAGTAGTGCGAAGTTTACGTGATTCACACCATGGGTATCGGTCGACAACACATCAGGCTTGATGTTCGATGTATTGTTCTGTAACAGGTCGAGGATGTAGTGAGACTCGTGCTCATTGGAGCCGATTATTGTTGCATTGAGAGCGGCATGATTGGCGACGAGCGTCACGGAAGACACGCCTTTGTTGGTGCCGAAGTATTTTGATGAGTAGCGAGTTTTGAATGTTGCCAAGCGGCTTTCGAATTTTTGACCGTCAGCACTAGCGTGTACCAAATTTTCTTGAATATTATAATGCTTAAAGATCGACAGCTTGGCCGTGGCATTGTTGATCGCATCATTGGCTTGGTTTAATGTTTCAGGCCGCACGTAATTGACCTGGGTGCGTTGCAGTTGGTTATAACTTCGATCCGATATATTGGCCATACCGTATACGCCATAGTTCGTACCATTGCCTATGATGACGGCGGATAAATCATCTATCTTTGAGCGCCCCTTAGGTTGAACTGGAAGAACATGATCAAAGTGATCGAAGAAGCCTGTTTCCTGATGAACATACCGAAGTACGTCAGCGATATTGATGGGCTTTATTTTCTCGAAGAACGGATTGTTCAGCGCACTTTTGACTCCAGCAGAGGGCAGGCGCCATGTGGTTTTTCCAGTACGGTTTGACATAATAACGTTCTGGTTGTCGCCATTCTCGATACGCTGGCTGACGTGGTGTAGTTTGTTTTGAAGTTCAGAAGACAGCGTTTTAATAAGCTGATTGGGCTTCCCTGTCATTCGCGGTAACATCGACTGCTTGAGCAGCTGTTTCTTCTTTTTCCATCGAGTATTATTGACTAAATCGTCTTGTAACGCGCGATATTTGATAATACCTGGCAGGTGTAGCTGTCCCTTTAGCTTGCTCGGAATTTGTAAATAGAGTAACCATTCAAAGCGACTGGGTATGACGTTGTCACTATCATCGATAAGATAGTCAGCTTGCTTCTTCAAGATTAATCGCCGGTCGCAAGTGCTTGGAGAGTTGCTTGTTAATAGTTCAGTTTTGGTTATTGAAAGCTGAGCCGTTAAAGCATAACTTTTAGCGGTCGCTTCAAAATCCAGGCACAAAAATAGGGGCCTTAAGAGTGTCTCCATTAACTGAACCTGCTTGTCATAAAACTCCCAATGATAATCATCGAGCGCACGTTTTTGCTTATTCAGATACAAGCACAAGGATTCAATTTCACGGTGGGATAAACGATTGCTAGCTTTCCTTTTTACAGCGGAAAAGGGTTGGGTCTCATCAATGGAATCATCCACAAAAAAGTGAAGTATCTCGGCCGCTTTGCCAATATTAGTAGCYGCTCCTTCCCAGTCTCGATAGGCTGCTTCTTTAGCGTAGAGCTTAGCTTCTTCTCGAACTTTTTTGACATGGYAAACAAAACCATCCGCAAGGCGCTCTCTGTTTTTCTCAGCTCGGTCCTGAAGGTAGCATAGTAAATATAGGTACTGACTGGCTTGATCAAAGCGCGATATCTTACTGCCGTAATAATCAATCATTGATGCGAAGTGTTGTCGGTTTTTCATTGAGAGTGATAGTCCAGCAACGACCGCGTCGATTTCTTTTATCCACGGTTGGACTTGTCGATATACGGTAAGCTCTTTCGCCAACTCGGTCGGTGCAAAGCTCTTGGCCGATTGCCGTAATTTAGTCAGAGGTAGTATGCCTTCATTGTCTAAAAATGAAGTTAATGTGCCTGCCAAACTGGTGGTCAAATTTTGGGCGAGCCCTGCAGTAATGTTTTGTCGTTCAATGGTCATTGTTTGACTGACCAATATTTGCAGCGCGGTGTACTTAGGGATGGCAATGCGCCGTAACGATAAGTACTCGATTGCTGTATCAAACAAGTACCGAGGTTCAATCCATGACTTAGCAGAACGTTGAAGATGTGCGATCAATTGATCGCGGTCGTTTTGATCATGCCAGCTCTGATAATTCAGCGCACTAAACACTTTCTGGTAAAGACGATTTCTCTGCTTTTGGTCGAGCGTAAAACGCCGAAGGTTTGCGCCAGGAAATAATTCTTTAGCGATGAACTCCAGGTCCTGTTCGATTTGACCAAAGCGCGGGTTGAGAATCACAGGTTTTGATTTAAAGTAGCCTAACAATGCGACGAATGAGCATTGATGAGATCGCTTGCGAATGGACTTCGCGATTTTGGCTTCCTGGTCATTTAGGCTGAAGTAGTACCTTCGTTCTTCTTGATTGAAGCGCGGAGGGCTGTACAGGTCGTTGATCTCTGATTCAATTAGTATCTGAAGCCGTTCGGTATATTGCATAACTGATGCCTTCAAAGCTCAGAATCATAACCGAATGGAGTGTGACTGAGAACTGATGCCTTGCTGCACCCACTGTACCTAGTATGCTGTGGAGCATTATGTCTTTTTTAGACGGAAAATCCTTAGTACCCCTTAATCAAACCTAAAAAAGCCTTAACTCACAGCCATTATTGACTGCAATACGTCGATAATGGCCAACTTCCGGTGACACAAATCGTGTCATCTACTTACACTTCCCTTTTTATTATTTTTCTCTAGACTGAGTGATCAAGTGGCCATGCTTGTACGACATAACCCTTAACTTATCCGTCTGCATATTGGCGCTTTATAATGAGTTAATCGAAAAATAATAATTAGAGGATGTTGGCAACATGGAAAATACAACACCTNARAAGNACAAGACCKGAAAAWAMGGCGTCTAGTCATAAAACGCCAAGTWCAGTTGAAATTAAAGCGCGTCGAATGAACTTCCAGCATACCGAGAACAARCCTCGATATTGGCATCACGGCGATGCATTYATGACCCACGCMTTAACCAGTGCTTCAATWTTCTTCCCCGAAGGTGAACGCTTCTTTATTCGKTCCGTTAGAAACTATCAAGATCAAATCACCGACCCTCAATTACAAGAAGACATAAAAGGCTTTATTGCTCAAGAAGCCACCCACGGACACGAACATACCAAATACAATAAYGACGTCGTCAAACAAGGCTATGGTTTTCTAAAACCGGTGGAGCGRCARGTTAAAATTGGTTTGGCTCTCCTTAATAAGCGAGCCCCCAAACAATTCCAGCTTGCGATCACCGTAGCCTTAGAACATATCACCGCCATTGGCGCGGGCATGCTGCTCGCGCATCCGCAACTGATGGAAGGTGTAGCGCCGGAGCACCAAGAAATTTGGCTTTGGCACGCAGTAGAAGAAACCGAACACAAAGGT
>NVTH01000021.1 GCA_002401525.1 Moraxellaceae bacterium
TTGAATTTTTTATTTTTCTACTGAAAAAGAAAAAAACATGGGCAATCGCCGCATGTACCAGCCGCGGGGGAAAGTTTTAGGCGGCAGTGGTTCCATCAACGCAATGATTTACACCCGTGGAGTGGCCTCGGATTATGACGAGTGGGAAGCCTTAGGCAACAAAGGCTGGGGCTTTAAAGATTTGTTGCCCATATTCAAACGCGGGCAAAATCAGCAGCGCGGCGGCAGTGAATTTCATGGTGAAGGAGGCCCGTTAAGTGTGGGCGACCCTCGCCAAGTGAATAAGATGTGCCATGTTTTTGCCGATGCGGGAGAAGAAATAGGCATTCCTAAAAACGACGATTTTAACGCTGACGGACAGGAAGGCGTGGGTGTTTTTCAGGTCACTCAGGAAGGCGGGCAACGCTGCAGTCCGTCCAAAGCGTACTTGCAACCCGTTAGAAGTCGGCCTAATTTAACAGTAATTACCAAGGCCTTGGCGAGCAAAATTATTATCGAGGATGGTCGGGCGGTGGGCGTCGTTTATCGCCAAGGCAAGCAAGAGCATCGCATTATGGCTGCCAAAGAAGTGGTGTTATCGGCGGGCGCAATTAATTCACCGCAATTGCTGATGCTGTCGGGGATTGGGCCCAAGGAAGAGCTGTCTAAGCATGGCATTCCTTTAGCGCACGAATTGCCTGGGGTTGGCAAAAACTTACAAGATCACTTGGATGTGATTTTGATCGAAAAGAGTTCTCAAAAAGAATCTTATGGATTCTCTTGGCAATTTGGTCTTAAAGCACTGATGGCACCGTTTGAATACATGAAATCTAAAAGCGGATTATTGGCCAGTAATGCGGCGGAAGCCGGCGGGTTTGCTAAAACAGATCCGAGCTTGGATAAGCCTGACGTGCAATTCCATTTTACCCCGTCGTGGTTGCGTAATCATGGCTTAGCAATCCCTGAATTTGGGCATTGTTATTCGTTGCATGTGTGTTTGCTGAGACCGAAAAGCCGAGGTGAAATCACCCTGAAGGACAGCAATCCAAAAAGCAAAGCAAAGATTAGGTTCAATTACCTAGAACATCCTGACGATGTGACTGGATTGATCGGTGCGGTTAAATTGGCTAAAAAATTACTCGCTGCCAAAGCGTTTGATGCTTACCGTGAAAAGTCAGTGCACCCTGGTCCTGAAGTGGATAGCGATGCGAAGTTGGAGCAATTCATTCGCCACCATGCGGAAACAATCTATCATCCGGTGGGCACCTGTAAGATGGGTAATGATGCGCTTGCAGTAGTCGATGATCAATTGCGGGTTCATGGCGTGCAAGGTTTGCGTGTGGTTGATGCCTCCATTATGCCTACCCTAATCGGGGGCAATACTAATGGGCCTACGATGGTGATTGCAGGTAAGGCTGCGGATATGATGCTGAGTACTGAAGTGGTCAGCGAAGAGGCAAAAGCCACTGCTTAATGAATAAAAATACCGCCGGCTCGCCCTGAGTCGGCGTTTAATTCGCACTGTAATAGATTCCCTTAATTTTACTGCTTTATTCTGATGCTTTATCCTGAGCCTCTATCTTTATTCTCTGCCCTGTTCCTTTACCTCTCTTCAGCTGACAACCACTGATCCTTCGTGCACTACCCCCTATCCTTAAGCATTCCCCTGTCATGTGAAATTGGGCTGCGTTTAATAGTTAAAGCGTTTCGCAACATCAATAATCTTAAGCTTCAAAAGGATCGAAATAATAATTTCGGGGGGCGGGTCTGTTGATAAAATCAAAAAGATTGCTGGGTGCTTTAGTGCTGGGGTTAGCTTTGGGCGCGGCAGCGGAGGCCGCCATTAGCGCTAAATTAGACATTGGTCTGAGAGCAAGTTCCGTTGAATATCGTGTTGATCCTCAGCCTAGAGGCGGTTTGATGCGGGTGGAAAGTAATGACAATCGATATAGCAAAAAGGTCTTCAAGCGTTTTTGGGCCCGCACTGCTTACGTGTGACAGTCACGAATCATTGTTGTAAGAAACGCCCTGTTTAGAAATTCGCCCTGAAATAACCTGGCGAGTCTAATTCTGCGCATTTAATAATTCTCAGTTATCCTATCTGCTACTATTATCGGTTGTTGTTGCTTTCTTTTGAGGTCGCATGCATCAATGCATGTTGCGCTATTACACTGAATAGCAAAAGCGAGGCGCCTGTTGAAAAAATCACATCAAATGCTTGTCACCACACTCATGGAGGCGGCCATTGAAAAGGCGAAGCAAGGCATGGCCAATGGTCAGAGTCCTTTTGGCTGCGCAATTTCAATTAACGGTAAAATAATCGCCGTTAGTCATAACAGTGTTGTTCGAGACACCGACATCACTGCCCACGCAGAAATAAATGCCATACGCCAGGCTTGCAAGCAAATCGATAATATATTTTTAAGCGATGCAATTGTGGCATCCACTTGTGAGCCTTGTCCTATGTGCATGGCTGCATTGCATTGGGCGCGGGTAAAAGAAGTTTATTACGGCGCAAGCATCAGTGATGCAGAACAAGCGGGTTTTAATGAATTACAATTGCCCGCGGCAGACATTGTTAAGCAGGGTAAGAGCTCAGTGATTCTGATCTCTGGCTACATGGAAAAAGAATGCACCGAGCTGTTTAAAACATGGACCATGTCGGCCCAAAAACAAGCCTATTAGTGCGCTAGAAAATTACAACGAAGAGGTATCCATTTTGAAAACCACCGGTATGCAACATGTTTCAGTGGCGAGTGCATTAAAGGGAGAAATTCCTGTTGCAGAACACATTCAAATTAAAGGTTGGGTTCGAAGTCGTCGCGATTCAAAAGCAGGCATCTCTTTTATGCAAGTGCACGATGGCACTTGTTTTCATCCTATTCAGGCGGTCATTCCTCAGGAGCTTGAAAATTACCAAGACGAAGTGCTTAAGTGCAGTACTGGCGCGGCGGTTATTGTGGAAGGMGMANWYAGYGRWRKCNCSWWSRMAAAKGTNRRWWATWMGANGNAWCCAMRCCACTAAAGTGCAAGTGGTCGGCTATGTTGAAGATCCAGAATCCTATCCCATCGCCAAAAAACGTCACAGCTTTGAATACCTACGCACGGTGGCTCATTTACGTCCACGGACCAATACCTTTGGGGCAATCTCCCGAATTCGTTCCACACTTTCCCACGCCATTCATGATTTTTTCCATCAGCGAGATTTTCAATGGGTCAACACGCCCATTATTACTTCCAGCGATTGCGAGGGTGCGGGTGAGTTATTTCGAGTCAGTAATTTAGATTTATTAAATCTACCTCAGCAAAATGGCAAAGTGGATTTTGAGCAAGATTTTTTTGGCAAAGAGACGTTCCTCACCGTGTCGGGACAACTTAATGTGGAGTCCTACTGCTTGGCCATGTCCAAGGTGTATACCTTCGGCCCTACCTTTCGGGCGGAGAATTCAAATACCAGTCGCCACCTGGCAGAATTTTGGATGGTGGAGCCTGAAATAGCCTTTGCGGATTTAAACGATGACGCATTGTTGGCAGAGCAGTTTTTAAAATATTTATTTAAAACGGTGTTAGACGAACGATTGGATGACATGGAATTTTTTGCTCAGCGAATTGATAAGCAAGCCATCGAACGTTTAGAAAAAGTCGCCGAATCAGGATTTGTCCACCTTGAATACACTGAGGCCATTGATATATTGCAGCGCAGTAAAAAGAAGTGGGAATACCCTGTGGAGTGGGGTTTGGACTTGCATTCTGAGCACGAGCGATTTTTGTCCGAGCAGCATGTTGGTGGGCCGGTGGTGCTTAAAAATTATCCCAAAGAAATTAAGGCGTTTTACATGCGCCTGAACGACGACGATAAAACCGTGGCGGCGATGGATGTGCTGATGCCTGGGATTGGTGAGTTAATTGGCGGTAGCCAACGAGAGGAGCGACTCGACGTGTTAGAGGGCCGCATGGCAGAAGCGGGCATTCATGATGAGCTGGATTGGTACAAAGAGTTGCGTCAATACGGCACCGTGCCTCACGCCGGGTTTGGCTTGGGTTTTGAGCGTTTGATTAACTACATCACAGGTATGGAAAATATCCGTGACGCAATTCCCTTTCCCCGCGTGCCGAATAGCGCGCTGTTTTAATTTTTACAGAACAAAGCGAATGCCAAAGCAGTCCATTCATCGCTAGTTGATTTCAGTGGTGGTCGGTATAATCAGCGCCGTGAAATCAAAAGCATTAGAAGTCCTAAATCGTGTGTTTGGCTATCAAGAGTTCCGTCCTCCTCAAGGGGAAGTGATTGATTGCCTGTTAAATGGCCAAGACGTATTGGTATTGATGCCAACAGGGGGCGGAAAATCCCTCTGTTATCAAATACCTGCATTGGTCATGCCGGGTGTCGCCGTGGTGGTGTCGCCATTAATTGCGTTAATGCAAGATCAAGTCAATGCACTCAAGGGATTGGGCATTCGGGCCAGCTTTATCAATTCCACCCTCAGCACCGATGAGTACTTTGCAGTAAAAGCTGCGCTGATGTCGGGGCAGTTGGACTTGCTCTACGTGGCACCCGAACGGCTGGTGCAGCCCGCTACCCTCAATTTACTATCACAAATACCAATATCGCTCTTTGCCATTGATGAAGCGCATTGTGTCTCTCAATGGGGGCATAATTTCCGCGTCGACTATTTGCAACTGAACATACTTCGGCAGCGTTTCCCTCAAGTGCCTCGCATCGCGCTCACCGCTACAGCGGATGAAACCACTCGCCAAGAAATTGTTCGACAGTTAGATCTGAATAATGAAGCGGTGTTTGTTTCGGGTTTCGATCGTCCCAATATTCAATACGTGATCACCGAAAAAAATAAGCCTCGCCAACAATTGCTTAATTTCATCAAACGCAACTACCCAAACTCTGCAGGCATTATTTATTGCCTGTCGAGGAAAAAAGTAGATTCCACGGCAGCTTGGTTAGCCAGCAAAGGGTTTCTTGCGTTGCCTTATCATGCGGGAATGGATTCTGAATTACGCAAACAGACCCAAGATCGGTTTTTGAATGAAGAAAAGGTCATTGTGGTTGCCACCATTGCGTTTGGAATGGGCATTGATAAACCCGACGTGCGTTTTGTGGCGCATTTAGATTTACCCAAAAGCATAGAATCTTATTACCAAGAAACCGGGCGAGCAGGGCGAGATGGGAATCCCTCCACTGCGTGGATGGCCTATGGCATTCAAGACGTGGTGTTGCTAAGGCAATTAATAGAAAAATCCAATGGCAACGAACAAATTCGTCATGTGGAGCGATTTAAATTAGACAGCATGTTGGGATTCTGTGAAATCACCAGTTGTCGACGGCAAGCCCTATTAAATTATTTTGGCGAAGAGGCACCGGAAAGCTGTGGTAACTGTGATGCCTGTATTAATCCCGCGGATACTTGGAACGGCACTGAATGGGTCAGAAAAGCGCTCAGTTGTATTTATCGTACCGAGCAGAAATTTGGTGTCAACCATTTGGTGGATGTGTTGTTAGGGCGCGATACAGATAAAATAAAAAAGTTCTCCCATCAGCAAGTCAGTACCTATGGCATTGGCATTGATTTAGACGAATCGCAGTGGCGTTCGATATTCCGGCAAATTACTGCACGAGGATACGTCGACGTTAACGAGCATGGTGCTTTGTTTCTCACTGAAAAATGTCGCGATGTTTTGAAGGGTGAAGAGCAAATTCACTTGCGTCGAGACGTGGTGGAAAAATTGACTTCCAAGCCAACGGTGAAGCAAGTGGAATTGGAAGACCGCGATTTATGGATGGCACTCAAAGCCTGTCGTAAACGATTGTCAGAGCTTCACAGCGTGCCTTCTTTTGTGGTTTTTCATGATTCTACTTTATTAGACATGATCGAAATTCAGCCTCGAAATATGCAAGAATTCTCTCGCTTGTCAGGTGTAGGGCAAACTAAATTAGAAAAATACGGCGCTGAATTTATTGAAGTAATTGCTAGGCAGTTGAAAAAGGAAGCGCTAGCGGCTGACTTTAGCGAATAAATAAAGCGACTGAAAAAAGTCATTAAGGACCGAAAACAATCTCAGGAATGAGATTGGGATCGTTGTAGAGTGGTACCAGTGGGCGGACTCGAACCGCCACTCCCAGAAGGAACCAGATTTTGAATCTAGCGTGTCTACCAATTCCACCACACTGGCTCTACAACAAGGCATTTGCCTGTTTTATCACTTCTAATCAAGCTGCGATATAAATAAGGGCAGCCCTCGCTAAAAGTGGCGGCCATTATATCAATGAGATCGTTTGGGTCAACTGAATCCTGCTTCTATCTCTCTAATCATGGTCATTTTCTCGTTGAGTTTGTGGCAGCAACCTAATTTGAGCGCTGCTTCTATACTGCCTAAATGCAAAGGGTTTAATTGCTCGAGATAGGGCGCAACGCTAGCGCTTGCGGGGCTTTTACTATAGGCTTGCGGTCCGTTTTTGCTGCAATACAGCCCAAATATTGTCCACTAGAATTTCCCTTAACCCAAGCGTTTGCTGTTTTAAAGAAAGCGCAGCTTGTTGAGTCTTTTCCCCAAGGTCTGGCGTTGAAAGTATCTGATTTCCATTTTGATTTGCCTGAAGAGTTGATTGCCCATTATCCGGCAAAAGACCGTTCTGCAAGTCGTTTGTTGCACCTAAATAGCCAGTCGGGCCAATTAGATCATGGTGTTTTCCCGGATCTGCTGAATTATTTACGGCCGGGGGATTTGTTGATCTTTAATAATACCCGAGTCATGGCGGCACGCTTGTATGGCCACAAACCCAGCGGCGGTAAGGTGGAGCTGTTAGTGGAGCGTGTTATTGACGGTCAGCTGGCGTTAGCGATGCTTAAATCCAGCAAGCCAGCGCGGCCTGGGCTTCAATTTGAGCTCGATACGGGGATTTTGGTGGAGGTGGTAGAGCGCCGCGAAGCGCTTTATTTAATCCGTCTAGTGGACGAGTGTGATTGGAATGCGGTGTTTGAGCGCATTGGTCATATGCCGTTGCCGCCTTATATCAAGCGCGACGATGAGAAAGTAGACGAGGACCGTTACCAAACGGTCTACAGCGAAAAGCTCGGCGCGGTGGCGGCTCCCACGGCGGGATTGCATTTTGATCAAGCCATGATGAGTCAGCTTAAAGAGCGCTCTATTGATATCGGGTTTGTGACCTTGCACGTTGGATTGGGGACTTTTTTGCCAGTGCGGGTGGATTCTTTAGAAGAGCACATCATGCACAGCGAGTGGATGGAGCTTACGGCTGACTTGGTGGAAAAGATTAATTTGACTCGGCGTCAGGGCGGGCGGGTGATTGCCGTAGGGACCACCTCGGTGCGCTGTTTAGAGAGCGCCGCCAAAAGCGGCGCTCTGCAAGCTTATTGCGGTGAAACGGATATTTTTATTTACCCGGGTTATCAATTCCAGGTGGTGGATGCGCTACTGACCAATTTTCATTTGTCTCAGTCCACCTTAATTATGTTGGTGGCGGCGTTTGCAGGTTGGGATAATATTAAGCATGCCTACGAGACCGCGGTTGAGGAGCGTTATCGATTTTTTAGTTACGGCGATGCGATGTTTATTGATGGTAAGACTTGAATTTTGTTGCCTCTCCCCGATTATTCTATTGACCTTTACAAACCTGTTAACGCTGAATCATTCACATTGAAGTAATAAAGCATTGAAGCAATAAAGCAAAACTATGAAATTCGAGAAATTTGGTCAGCAAGGGTCAGCTCGCAGGGGCCGTATTACATTTCCCCGGGGTAAGATAGAAACGCCTGCGTTTATGCCGGTGGGTACTTACGGCACCGTGAAGGGGATGCTGTCTCGAGACGTGAAAGAAATTGGCGCGGATATAATTTTGGCCAATACCTTTCACATGATGTTGCGTCCAGGCGCGGAAGTAGTAAAGCAGCACGGTGGGTTACATGGGTTTATGGATTGGTCGCAACCCATTTTAACGGATTCCGGCGGTTTCCAAGTGTTTAGCTTGGGGAAGATGCGTAAAATCACCGAGCAAGGCGTGGAATTCCGCTCTCCGGTGGATGGGTCAGTGGTTTATCTCGATCCAGAAAAATCCATGCAGGTGCAGCGCGATTTGGGGGCAGACATTGTCATGATCTTTGACGAATGTACGCCTTACCCTGCCACTCACGACGAAGCAGCAGAATCGATGCGCTTGTCTTTGCGTTGGGCACAGCGCAGTCGCGTGGCCCATGGCGATAATCCTGCTGCGTTATTTGGCATCGTACAGGGGGGCATGTACCCCGATTTACGAGAAGAGTCGTTGCAAGGGTTGGTGGAGATTGGTTTTGACGGCTACGCTATTGGTGGCCTTTCGGTGGGCGAGCCGAAGCCGGAAATGATGGCTACTTTGGATAATTTGGTCTCGAAGATGCCAGAGCATGCGCCGCGTTATTTAATGGGCGTGGGCACGCCCGAAGATCTTGTGGAAGCGGTGCAGCGCGGCGTGGATATGTTTGATTGCGTGATGCCGACTCGCAATGCGCGCAATGGCCACCTGTTTACTTCCGAAGGGGTAGTGCGAATTCGCAACGCAGTTCATAAGACTAGCCAAGAGCCCTTGGACCCGAACTGTGATTGTTATACTTGCAAACACCACACTCGAGCATACTTGCACCATTTAGATAAATGCAAAGAGATGCTGGGGGGGCAGTTAAATACGATTCATAATTTGCGCTATTACCAGAATTTAATGTCCGATTTGCGCAATGCAATTGAACAGAGTAGATTGGGCGATTTTGTGGCTGAATTTTATCGGCTCAGGCAAGTGGATCGTTGATTTGCTAGGCAAATTAGCGATTTCAGTTAAGGGGAATATAGATGAGTTTTTTTGTTTCTGAAGCATTAGCAGAGGGCGGCGATATTGCTGGGTCACAAGGCCCTGATATTATTGCACAAGTGGTCATGTTGTTTGGGTTTGTGGCTATTTTTTATTTTCTATTGTGGCGTCCGCAGAGTAAGCGCACCAAAGCTCAAAAGAATTTGATGGGGAGTTTGAATAAAGGGGATGAGGTAGTCACTACCGGCGGAATTTTAGGCAAAGTGACTCGCTTGACGGATGAATTTGTAGTGATACAAGTGACCGACAATATGGAACTTAAGTTCCAGAAGGCTGCGATCTCTGCCAGTTTGCCCAAAGGAACGATCAAGGCAATTTAATTCGCTGTGCCTAGAGACTTGTTGACGAGATTTAACGCGTGAAATATTGGAAGTGCTCAGCGCGTTGTATGGTGAGCAGGTGTCTAGGTTGTATTTTAATAAAGCTGAACGTTAGCCGATTTAAGGCGTGAATATGCTCAATCAATATCCGTTATGGAAAAATCTATTAGTCGTTTGCGTGGTTGTAGTCGGCTTAGTCTATTCAATTCCCAATTTATACCCTGAACAACCCATCGTACAAATCTCCGGTGCCAGTGCGTCTGTAGAGCTGGGGGAAAGTGTCCTCAATCAAGCTAAAGATGCGCTGGATGAAGCAGGGATTGCTTATGGCGAAAGTGAGTTTGGAGAGCGATCCGGGATGAWTCGCTTTGATTCAGACGAAATCCAACTGGAAGCCAAAAGAGTCATCCGCAACGCGCTGGATGGCAATTATGTGGTGGCGTTAAACCGAGCGCCTACGACCCCTGATTGGCTTTCGTCATTGGGTGGGTCTCCAATGAAATTGGGTTTAGATCTTCGCGGTGGGGTGCACTTTTTACTTGAAGTGGATATGGAGAAGGCGCTCGAACCTCGCGAAGAAGCCTACGTTGCAGAAATTAAAACCAGTTTTAGAGAAGAGAAAATTTATTACCGTTCGGTGAATCGCAAAGACGGCATGATTCGAGTCAAATTTAAAGATCAGCAGCAACGAGAAAAAGGCTTAGCTTGGCTTAAAGATCGTTATCGTGAGTTTTTAATTGAAACCTTGGACGAAACGGGCGGGCTATACGTGGGGCTTACCTTTACGTCGCAGAAACTCAAAGAAATTCAGGATTACGCCATTACTCAAAACCTCACCGCACTCAGGAATCGAGTGAATGAATTAGGGGTGGCAGAGCCATTAGTGCAACGCCAAGGCGTGGATCGGATTGTGGTGGAGCTACCCGGCGTGCAAGACACTGCCGAAGCAAAACGGATTATTGGTCGTACGGCGAGCTTGGAGTTTCGTTTAGAAGATTCACAGCATGATTTGCAGCGCGCTATTAATGGCATCGTTCCCCCTCAATCGGAGTTGTTCGAATTTAAAGGCTACGGCGGCGGTCGCCCAGTACTGACCTTGAAGAAAGTCATCGTGACCGGTGAGCACGTGGTCAATGCGAAGCAGGGATTTGATGAAAATGGCCGCGCTGAAGTTAACATTACTCTGGACGGCAAGGGCGGTAAAATGATGAACCTTGCGACCAAAAGTAATGTCGGTCGGCGCATGGCGGTGANTTTCGTTGAGCATAARGAAGACGTCAAAACCAAAAAACGTTACGTCGAAAAATACGCGATTAATGTAGCTACCATTCAGTCTGCCTTGGGGTATAACTTTCGAATCACCGGGCTCGACAATACCGTTGAGGCTCGCGAGTTGGCGTTATTATTAAGAGCCGGCGCGCTTGCTGCACCGATGTATTTTGTGGAAGAGCGTACCGTAGGGCCGAGCTTGGGTAAGGACAATATCGAAGCGGGTGTGCAATCGATCATGTTAGGTTTCTCCCTCGTGTTGGTGTTCATGTTGGTGTATTACAAAGTGTTCGGCATCGTGGCTAATATGGCGTTGTTGATGAATATCGTTATTTTGGTGGCGGTGATGTCGATGATTCCTGGCGCTACTTTAACGTTACCCGGCATCGCGGGGATCGTGTTAACCGTCGGCATGGCGGTGGACGCCAACGTGCTAATATTTGCTCGAATTAAAGAAGAACTGGCGAATGGCTTAACGCCCCAAGCAGCGATTAGCGCTGGCTATGACCGCGCTTTGGTGACTATTGTGGATGCCAACGTCACTACCTTGCTGGTCGCATTAGTATTATTTGCTGGAGGTACCGGGCCGGTGAAGGGATTTGCGGTGACCTTGTCGATCGGAATTCTTACTTCCATGTTTACCGCCATTATGGGCACGCGAGCATTGGTTAATTTAATCTACGGCGGCCGCAGCGTGAGCCGGTTATCAATATAAGCATTGTGCTGAAAGGATAGTTAGATGTCTGAATTTAATTTTATGTCCAAGCGRAAAATTGCCGCCGTTTTTTCGGCAGTGTTAGTGCTTGCCTCAATCACTTCCTTGGCCGTTCGCCAGCTCAATTTTGGGCTGGATTTTTCTGGCGGTATGCTGGTTGAGGTGGGCTATAAAGCACCGGTTGATTTAGGGCCTATTCGTCGGGGCTTAAAACAATCTGGATTTGATAGCGCTGTGGTACAGCATTTTGGTGAGTCCACTGAAGTGTTGGTGAGATTGCCCCCATCGGATCTTGAATTGCAAGTGTTAGAGAAATCCMTGTTGGAGGTGCTCAATCGAGTCAATGGCGCTTCAGTGGATATTCGGCGGATCGAATTTGTGGGCCCGCAGGTCGGTGATGAGTTAAGAGACCAAAGTGGTATTGCCATGATTGTGGCGTTATTTTTTATGATGGTTTACGTGGCTTTTCGGTTCCAATTTAAATTTGGCGTCGGYGCSGCGGCRGCTTTATTTCACGATGTGTTGATCACCATGGGGGTGTTTTCCGTTTTTCAGCTGCAATTTGATTTAACGGTGTTGGCGGCAATATTGGCGGTGATTGGTTATTCGCTAAACGATACCATTGTGGTCTCGGATCGAATTCGGGAAAACTTTAAAAAATTACGTCTGGATACGTCTGAAGAAATTATCAACGTGTCCCTTAATCAAACCTTGGGCCGCACCTTGGTGACTTCATTTACGACTGTGTTGGTATTATTGGCGTTGCTATTTTTGGGGGGCGAATTAATTCGAGGTTTTGCCATTGCCTTGTTGGTAGGGGTTTTTGTGGGCACCTATTCTTCCATCTATGTGGCTAGTAATGTGCTGTTAAATATGGGCATTAGCAAAGAAGACTTTTTTGATGTGAAGCCAGAAGATGTTGACGAAATGCCGTAGCGTCACGCTACGGTCTTGGCCAGGGTAAAGTATTTTGCCCGTTTAAATTATTGTTCGTTCAAATTGTTTTAATGCTTGAGAGTGCCTTCCTCGTTGGGGAAGGGCGCTGCGACATCTTGGCTACTCGAGTGATGGGGTTGAGGAGTATTTATATCGCCCTGCTGCTTTAGTATCTCGTCGTTATTGAGTTGCTCTATGTGGTCGTAGTCCGCCCCGGCATTCGCTCCGATTGCTACGAAGAAATCCTGAATATGTTCCTGTAATTCATGGTAATTAAGCATTTGTTCTGTGCCTTTAATGAAGCGTAGGTTTGTTATCTGAATTTTGGGCTTGAGCGCTGGGTTTTTGATGTTTGGTTTCTTGAGGCATAGCTTCTTGAGACTTAATTTCTTGAGGTATAGCTTCCTGAGTTTGGCCGAGTTCTTCTTCCATCGTGGGGGCGTGGAAAAATTCAGGATACACTTGCCCGCATAACCTCATCGTTGTCTGCATAAAACACGTATTGAACGTAGTGAAATCGATCATGCTGATACTCCAGGCCGATACTTCAGGTCAATAATTCAGGCTGATACTTCTGGTGTTTAACTGATTGCTCACGCTAAAGTATAGGAAGGCGAGCATCCGCTGTGGAGCGAAACGTTAGATTAGTTGGTTATAGATGAGCGGGTGTGGTGAGGGAAAATGCCTTGAAAGTGGGCAATGTGGTATGAGTGCTGTTGTCCTGTGAGCGGAGGTGTGATGAGGGCTAGGTCTAGCCCTCATCGAAATCGCGAGGTTTGATCAAGGTGGGGGGTGTTGAGGGGCTGGTTCCTGAGCGAGAGATAGGGCCAGTTGGAGATTTAGTCCTTAAGAGAGCCTTCTACAAAGGGGCGAATGGTTTTCAGGATCTCTTTGAATACTTTAGGTCCGCCGCAAACCACATTGCCGCTGTTTAAGTAATTGTGGCCGCCGTTGAAGTCCCCCACTAAGCCGCCAGCCTCGCCGACGATTAAGCAGCCCGCTGCGATGTCCCAGGAGCTTAAGCCAAATTCCCAAAAGCCATCCAGTCTTCCCGCCGCGACGTAGGCTAAATCTAACGCCGCTGACCCAGCGCGCCGAATTCCGGCCGTGTCTTCGGTGAGGTTTTTAAGCATGTTCAGGTAGTTATCCATGTATTGCTTTTGCTCAGGACGGAATGGAAAGCCCGTGCCTAATAAAGCGCCGTCAAGAGTTTTTCGGGAAGTGACTCGAATACGCCGATTATTTAGATAGGCTCCTTGGCCTCGACTGGCGTGGAATTCTTCGTTTCTAATCGGGTCGAGGATGAGGCCGTGTTCTATTTGGCCCTTGTACTTCAATGCGATGGAAACCGAAAAATGCGGAATACCGTAGAGAAAGTTGGTGGTGCCATCGAGAGGGTCGATGATCCAGCAGTAGTCTTTGCCTTCCCCGGTGCCCTCAATTTGGCCGGACTCTTCGCACAGAAAGCCATGCTCAGGAAAGGCTTTCTGCAACACGTTGAGAATCTCTTGCTCTGCTAATCGGTCGACTTCAGAAACAAAATCGTTGTGACTTTTGACTTCCATTTTGATTAGATCGCTGCTTTGGGCAGCACGAGCAATAAGCTCGCCTGCATTACGAGCGGCGCGTAAAGCAACGTTAAGCATTGGTTTCATGAAAAAGGTACCTTGTTAATCAGCTGCTTGAGTCACTTTGCTCAATAAGAGGGCGATCAAAGTGGTGCATTAAAGCTGTGTAAAAGTTGATGTATTAAATATGTGTATTAAA
Source organism: Moraxellaceae bacterium (assembly GCA_002401525.1). Taxonomy (GTDB): domain Bacteria; phylum Pseudomonadota; class Gammaproteobacteria; order Pseudomonadales; family UBA3067. The sequence goes on from NVTH01000021.1 coordinate 13,859, forward strand.
ACCATGCTTCTTTATGGGAGGCTAGAACGTGGTCATTCTAGAGAGTGGTTTGAGCTAACGTTGGGACGTAGGGTATTCCCTGAGGCCTAAAATTAAGCCGGCGAATTATAAGGTATATTGGCCCGAAAAACACCACCTGCTTGATCTTGGTTTTAGCGCTAAGATCAAGCGTGAACGGGCTGCTTGCCAGGTAGTGTTGCCTTGATTCGGCGATAAATTTGGGATGAAAGACTGGCTTTAAATCAAACATGGGTCGGAACGGAGCGGTAGTTTTGTTAGTATTGCCGCCTTTGTGTTTGGCGGGAGTGTTAAGTTTAGTATGTTTCAGAATATTCGCATCGTGATGGTGAATACCAGTCATCCTGGCAACATTGGAGCCGCCGCGCGGGCAATAAAAACCATGGGCTTTGGCCGCCTTTATCTTGTGGCCCCGGAAGAGTTTCCCAGTAATACCGCTACTTGGCGTTCGGCCGGTGCGGCGGATGTGCTGGAGCAAGCCGTGGTAGTGGAGCATTTTGATGATGCCATTAAAGATTGCCAGTTGGTGATTGGCAGCAGCGCTCGCAACCGAAGAATCCCGTGGCCTATGGTGAATCCAAGAGAGTGCGGTAAGTTAGTGGCGCAGCATGCTGAGGTGGAGCAAATTGCCATTGTGTTCGGCCGCGAAGATCGTGGTTTAACCAATGAAGAGCTGCAGCGCTGCCATTACCACGTCAATATCCCCGCCAACAGTGATTATGGGGTGTTGAATATTGCCGCCGCCATCCAAGTGGTGGTGTACGAGCTTAGAATGGCTATTTTAGAGTGGCAAAACACAGACGTTGAGCCGGGTAAGCGCCAGCCTATGATGGAGGTGGCCACCGTACGCTGGGATGAGGAAGTGGCCAGTGCCCATGAATTAGAGCTGTTTTTGGAGCATTTAGAGCAAACATTAGTCGATATTGAGTTTCATAACCGAGATAACCCTCGTCAATTAATGACTCGGTTGCGGCGCCTGTACACACGCAGCCGTTTGGACAAGATGGAAGTGAATATCTTGCGTGGCATTTTGACAGCGGTGAAAGCCGCGAGCAAGGGGGCTAAGAAGCACTAACCTTGGCGGCACCAAATAAGATCAAGGCGGAATGAAATTAGCTGCGAAATTGCCTTGTAATTCGCCGATTCATTGACATAATGGTAATAACCTAGTAATTTGATCGGGTATTCCGGGCGTAAGTGTGTCCGGTGTTATTCGATTGGGTGATAGGAGCTTGAGAGGCTTCCAGTACTGTAACCACACCCAATAGCTTTTCGTCAATGGAGCGAGTTCATGAGGCTTACCACTCGAGGACGGTACGCGGTTACGGCGATGCTGGATCTTGCTATTTATGCGAGACAGGAGCCGGTCTGTTTATCAGATATTTCTAAGCGCCAAGCGATCTCGGTTTCTTACCTTGAGCAATTATTTGCTCAGTTGAGAAAGAACGGCCTAGTGAAAAGTATTCGTGGGCCGGGTGGTGGCTATCGATTAAATCGAGACGAAGCTGAAATTTATATCCTTGAGATTATTGAYGCRATTAACGAAAACGTTGATGCGACACGATGTCAAGGGCAGGGCAATTGTTTAAATGGCCAGAAGTGCATTACGCATGAGCTTTGGGCCGACTTAAGCGAACAAATTAGATACTTCTTAGGCGGGATTAGTCTAGGACAGTTAGTTGAAAAGCGTCAGCGCGAAGAGAAGCTGAACGATAGCAAAAACGAGCTAGTCTGCGAAAATATCGTTGGTGAGACGTTTTTAAGCCAAAAAAGCATCGAAGTGACGGACATATAAACGTTCGTGTTTTATAAAATTTAAGTGGTGGAGAGAATATGAAGCGTCCTGTTTATCTTGATTATGCGGCTACTACCCCTGTAGACCCGGCGGTGGCCAAAAAGATGATGACGTGTTTGGAAATGGACGGCAATTTTGGTAACCCTGCTTCTCGTTCCCACGGTTATGGTTGGCAAGCGGAAGAGGTGATTGAAACAGCCCGTATTGATGTGGCAGAACTGATTAATTGTGACCCCCGGGAAATCGTTTGGACTTCCGGCGCTACTGAGTCAGATAATCTGGCCATTAAAGGTGTAGCGCATTTTTATCAGAAAAAAGGCAAACACATCATTACTTCCATGGTCGAGCATAAAGCGGTCTTAGACAGCTGCCGTCAGCTTGAGCGTGAAGGTTTTGAAGTGACTTATTTAGAGCCTAATGGCCAAGGCATTATCGAGCCGGGTATGGTGCAGGACGCAATTCGGGACGATACGATTCTAGTGTCCATCATGCACGTTAATAATGAAATGGGCGTGATCAACGACATTGCAGCGATTGGTGAAGTGACTCGCGCAAAGAAAATTTTATTTCATGTTGATGGCGCTCAAAGCGTTGGCAAAATACCAGTTGATCTTGACGCCATGAAAGTGGATTTATTATCGATTTCAGGACATAAAATTTACGGTCCAAAGGGTGTGGGTGTTCTTTATGTGCGTCGTAAGCCCCGAGCTCGACTCGAAGCTCAAATGCACGGTGGCGGACATGAGCGTGGCATGCGTTCAGGCACGTTGGCGACCCACCAAATTGGTGGCATGGGTGAAGCGTGTCGAATTGCCAAGCAAACCATGACCGAAGAAGGCGAAAAGATTCAGCGCTTGAAAATGCGCTTATGGGACGGCTTGAAAGATTTAGAGCAAGTGCAAATCAATGGCGATTTGGAGCGTTCTATACCGGGCATATTGAATATTAGTTTTGCCTATGTGGAAGGTGAGTCGCTTATTATGGCGTTTAAAGATATTGCTGTATCTTCCGGTTCTGCATGTACTTCCGCTAGTTTGGAGCCTTCTTACGTATTACGTGCGATTGGTTTGACCGATGAAATGGCTCACAGTTCGATCCGCTTTTCAATCGGTCGTTTTACCAAGCAAGAAGAAATTGATTTGGCCATAGAGCAAGTGCGCCACGGAGTGATTAAGTTAAGAGAGCTATCTCCATTGTGGGATATGTACAAAGATGGGATTGATTTAGATTCTGTTCAATGGGCTGCTCATTAGGTTGTAATTGAGTTTGTCATGGGGGCGGGGAAGCGAATATAGGCTTCCATTGGAAATTAAAGCTTTGACGAGGTTTAGGAAAGATTATGGCTTACAGCGATAAAGTGTTGGATCACTACGAGAACCCAAGAAATGTTGGGTCTTTAGATAAAGATTCTACGAAAGTGGGTACGGGTATGGTGGGAGCACCTGCATGCGGCGACGTGATGCGTTTGCAAATCGAAGTGAATAGCGAGGGCGTGATCGAGGATGCTCGTTTTAAAACCTACGGTTGCGGTTCGGCTATAGCGTCTAGCTCGTTATTAACTGAATGGGTGAAAGGTAAAACTTTACAAGAAGCCACTGAAATTAAGAATACTGACATTGTTGAAGAGCTGGCACTTCCGCCGGTAAAAATTCATTGTTCTGTATTGGCCGAAGACGCGATTAAAGCAGCCATTGCCGATTATAAAAGTAAAAACCCACAGGATTCTTAGCGACTACATCTAGTCTTAATAAGTACTCCTCCCAACTTAAGCCGGGCCCAGAAAGGCCTTGCTTAGGCATCGGGGTGTTGGGACTGGATTGAGAGTTTGGGTATTGTTTTTCTGGAGACGGTTTTCTAGAAATTGTTTTAAAGTTTGAGGGCTGCTATTGCAACAGTCCTTTCGTTGTTATCGCTGTTATCGCTGGAGATTAAATTGGCCATCACATTAACGGACGCTGCTGCCAACCACGTTACAAATTATATTCAGCAACGAGGTTCTGGCCTCGGGATACGCGTCGGCGTGCAGACTACGGGCTGTTCCGGTTTGGCATACGTACTCGAATTTGTGGATGAAGCCAACGACGAAGATGAAAAATTTACCAGTCAAGGGGTGACATTGTTTGTTGATCCTAAGAGCTTGGTATACCTCGAAGGCGTTGAATTAGACTACGTGAAGCAAGGTTTAAATGAAGGCTTTGAATTCCAAAACCCTAACGCTAAAGGGGAATGTGGTTGCGGTGAGAGTTTTACTATCTAGAGGGCACCTCTAAAAAGGCGATTTTTAGAGATGCTTTAGAGCTAAATTGCAGCAAATGAGCAACGAATTGAGGCAATCGCTTGGATTTTAAACAAAACTATTTCGAATTATTTCAGTTACCCATTGCGTATCAAATAGATTCCCACCGTTTAAACACTGCCTTCCGTGAATTACAAAACCAGATTCACCCGGATCGATATGCCCATGGCAGTGAAGCTGAAAAATTAACTTCAGTACAGGCCTCTTCCTTTGTGAACGAAGCGTATGTCACCTTGAAGTCTGCAGTTGCTCGCGCTCACTATTTGGTGGAGCTGGCGGGAGTGGCCATTGATCTCTCTGCGAATACCATCGCGGACGGCGCCTTTTTAATGCAGCAAATGGAGCTGCGCGAACAGCTTGAAGAGGTTTCCAATGCCAGCGACCCTGAAGCGATACTGGAAAAAATTGCCGGACAAGTCCACGAAACATTGACGGATCTTTGCCGCAATTTTGAAACCTTAAGCGAGCAATGGGATTTTAACCAGCTCGATGTAAATGCGGTGGGGAAGGGGGCTCAATTAGTGTATCAAATGAAGTTTTTAGAAAAGCTTGGTATCGAAATTGAAGGTATTGAGCAAGCATTATTGGATTAATCTTTAGTGGCTGAATTCTTATTCGCTTGGCTTTAATTAGCTCACTGCGAATTGGATTAGCTGTTCGTAATTTGATCTTCCGCAGGATTGGATTTACGCAGAATAGAATTTATCGAAACAGGTTTTATCGGAATTAGGCATGGCATTACTACATATTGCAGAACCAGGGAAAAGTGCAGCGCCGCACCAGCGCCGAGTGGCGGTGGGCATTGATTTAGGCACTACTAACTCGTTAGTGGCTGCCATGCGTAGTGGTGTGAGTGAAGTGCTTGCGGATGAGCAAGGCCGATTTTTATTGCCGTCGGTGGTGCATTACGGCGAAGCAGGCAGCGTCGAGTTAGGTGAAGCTGCAGAGAAAAAAGCCAATCAAGATCCTCTCAATACGATTGCCTCAGCGAAACGTTTAATCGGCAAAGGGATTGATGAAGTCGAGCCGAGTAGTGCTTATGATGTGGTGGCGGGTCCATCGAATCTAGCGGCGTATCGCACTCGCGCTGGCGAGAAAACACCGGTGGAAATTGCCGCAGAAATATTAAAGGCGCTGGTGGATCGCGCGCAGCAAAGCGGTGGCGATGAAGTGAACGGCGCAGTGATTACAGTACCTGCGTATTTTGACGATACCCAGCGCCAAGCCACCAAAGACGCGGCTACCTTGGCGGGCATCAATGTGCTTCGATTATTGAATGAACCCACGGCMGCAGCGGWGGCCTATGGCCTTGATCATCAGGCTTCTGGGATTCACGCCATTTATGATTTGGGTGGCGGTACGTTTGATATTTCGATTTTGAATCTCAGTAAAGGTGTGTTTGAAGTGCTGGCCACCGGCGGCGATACCGCGCTGGGCGGTGATGATTTTGATCAATTGATTGCGCAGTGGATTGCCGAGCAAGCAGGTTACGGAGAGCTGGACGTGCACCAGCAGCGTTATTTAAGCGCCGTCTCGAGAACCGCGAAAGAATCCCTTGCCGAGCAAGTCACGGCGAAAATTGACTTGTGTGAATTTGGATTGCAGTGGCAAGGCGAAATAAGCCTTGCGCAAATGAATGCGTTGATTGATCCGGTGATTCGACGCACATTGCGGGCTTGTAAGAAAACCTTGCGAGATTCTGGCGTTGACGTTGCAGACATCGAACAAGTAGTGATGGTAGGCGGATCCACGCGAGTGCTTAGTGTTCGTGAGCAGGTGGGAGAATTATTTCAATCCCAGCCTTTGGTTTCCATTGATCCYGACCGGGTGGTGGCGATGGGCGCGGCGATTCAGGCGGATATTTTAATTGGCAACCGGCCAGACAGTGAGATGCTGTTGTTGGACGTGCTGCCGCTTTCTTTAGGCATTGAAACAGTGGGTGGTTTAGCGGAGAAAATTATTCCTCGTAATACCACTTTGCCAGTGTCGAGAGCGCAAGAATTTACCACCTATCAAGACGGCCAAGTGCTGATGTCGATGCATGTGCTGCAGGGTGAGCGAGAAATGGTGCAGGACTGTCGTTCGCTAGCCAAATTCACGCTCAGAGACATTCCTTCGGCGGTGGCTGGTGCAGTTAAAATTCGCGTTACTTTTCAAGTCGACGCAGACGGCTTGCTAACTGTCTCGGCTCAAGAGTTAAGTACTCAACAGCTTACTAAAGTGGAAGTTAAACCCAGTTTTGGTTTAGAAGAAGTTGAAATTCGTCGCATGTTGCAAGAATCGTTTGCAAGTGCGGCTGAAGATGCGGTTGCACGAGCATTGCGAGAAGCCCAAGTGGATGGGCAACGTTTGCTGGATGCATTAGACGCAGCAATCGCAGTAGATGGGAATTTGTTAACAGAGGACGAGGCGCAGGTTTTAGGCGTCGAAATGGATGCGCTACGCGAGTTAGTGGCCAGTGAACAGAAGCTCGAAATTGAACGTGCCATCGCGCATTTGAATAAATCCAGTGAAGCCTTTGCTGCGGCTCGCATGAATGCCAGCATCGAAGCTGCTTTGACTGGTAAGTCCATTGATTCCTTGGAGTAGTGATGCCAAAAATTATCTTTTTGCCTAATCCCGAACATTGCCCAGAAGGCGCGGTGGTTGAGGCAGAGAAAGGTGAGACCATTCTTGCCGCAGCCGCACGCATTGATATTGATATCGAGCATGCGTGTGAAATGTCCTGTGCTTGTACCACTTGCCATGTGGTGGTTCGAGAGGGGCTTGATTCCATGGAAGAGAGCGATGAGCTTGAAGACGACATGCTGGATAAGGCCTGGGGCCTAGAGCCCGATTCTCGATTGAGTTGCCAGGCTGTGGTGGCGGATGAGGACCTTGTGATAGAAATTCCGAAATACACGATTAACCAAGTTTCAGAAAAGCATTAGCGTTACAAAACAGCTTAATGCTGCAGCAGTGATCGATGCTGGTGTATTAGAGGTTGGTTTGTTAATAGTGGCGTGTGAATTATAGGAGAAGAAGATGGGCTTAAAATGGACGGATGTGAACGACATCGCCATAGAGCTGTCTGAGCAGAAAGAGGGTGTGGATCCGCTGTCAGTGCGTTTTACTGACCTACGAGAATGGGTGTTAGCGTTGCCTGATTTTGACGATTCGCCAGATCGCTGCGGAGAAAAAGTATTGGAGGCCATTCAAATGGCCTGGATTTCCGAATTAGATTAAAACCCTGCTGTTCCGTACGCCGGCGACTATTATTAGGCCACTAAACTTGCGTATAATTGCGGCCCCCAACTGTTCTGGGCCCTTGTGCCGCACTGTTTTTAGCAGTGACTTGCAGGCCGATTTGCGGGTATATCCTAAGTTGTTGAATGAATGCGATTGAGCTATTCAATTCAATGGGTTTTGGGTTTTATAGGCAAGTGGATCCGGCTTAAAAGCGAACAGTAACTATCCTTTGCATTATTTTGCGCGTGAGTTTACACGTGAGATGGTGCTTTAAAAGAAATGATTGGAGTGAATAATGGCGATTGAACGTACTTTGTCGATCATCAAACCTGATGCAGTAGCAAAAAATGTAATTGGTGAAATTTACAGCCGTTTTGAAAAAGCCGGCTTGAAAGTGATTGCATCTAAAATGCTAAGTTTGGATGACGCCTTAGCTGGGGGATTTTACGCTGAGCATAAAGAGCGTTCTTTTTACCCTGACCTAATTGCGTTCATGACCTCTGGGCCGGTAATGGTTCAAGTGCTCGAAGGGGAAAATGCAGTGTTATCGCACCGCGACCTAATGGGCGCCACTAACCCGAAAGATGCAGAAGCCGGTACTATACGGGCTGATTTCGCTGAGTCGATTGACGAGAATGCGGTACACGGTTCTGATTCTGCCGCTTCAGCGGAGCGAGAAATAGGCTATTTCTTCAAATCTGAAGAGCTATGCCCAAGAACTCGATAGACCTCATTTAAGAATGAGATCTTTGGGGCGGCCTTGGACTTTGGATTGTTCAAGGCCGAGCCCGTTGAGTTCGGTGCTAGACATTGACTGGCGTTCGATTTTTAAGTTGGCCTGCTGTACCAGTCGTTCCTTGTAGATGAAATGATTGAGTAGGTGAAAAAAGTTAAATGTCTGTCGTTAATAGTGTGATTAATAGTGCCGATGCAGAAAAAGCGAATGTTGCAAAAACAGGCGCTGAAAAAGTAAATTTACTCGGTTTAGACAGCGAAGCAATGGAAGCATTTTTTCTCGGCATCGGGGAAAAAGCGTTTCGCGGCAATCAGATGATGAAGTGGATTCACCATCTTGGCCATTCTGATTTCTCTTTAATGACCAATTTCAGCAAATCACTGCGAACCCATTTGGCCGAAGTGGCTGAGATTCGACCTCCGAAGGTTGTCCATAAAGAATACTCTAAAGACGGAACTCGCAAATGGGTGCTGGAGTTTACTAGCGGCGGGCGAGTCGAAACTGTTTTTATTCCGGATAAAAAACGCGGCACTCTCTGCGTTTCCTCTCAAATTGGTTGCTCATTAGATTGCACCTTTTGCTCCACAGGCAAGCAAGGGTTTCAGCGCGATCTTACCTCCGCTGAAATCATTGGCCAAGTTTGGATTGCACAAAACTCCTTTGGGCCGATTGAGAATGCGGGAGATCGACCCGTCACCAATGTGGTGATGATGGGAATGGGTGAGCCGCTGTTAAATTTCGACAATGTTGTCACTGCCATGAAAATTATGCTGGCAGATTTTGGCTACGGTATTTCAAAACGCCGGGTGACGCTAAGCACCTCTGGCGTAGTGCCGGCCATTGACCGGTTAAGCGATCAAATTGATGTGTCCTTAGCCATCTCTCTGCATGCGCCGAACAATGCGCTACGAAATCAATTGGTGCCGATTAATAGAAAATTCCCGTTAGAAGAATTGCTCCCCGCTTGCCAGAGGTTTTTAGAAAAATTTGAATCCAATCGGCGTAGGATAACAATGGAGTATGTTATGTTGAGCGGCGTTAATGATTCGATCGAGCATGCTCGAGAATTGGCGGAACTACTGCGCGATGTGCCGGTAAAAATAAACCTAATTCCGTTTAATCCGTTTCCCGGTTCTGAGTATCGGCGATCCTCCAATAATGCAATTCGTCGTTTTCAGGCTTATCTGCAGGATGCAGGTTATATCGCCACGGTTCGATCCACCCGTGGCGATGATATAGACGCTGCGTGCGGCCAGTTGGTGGGCCAGGTGAACGATCGCACCAAACGCAGCGAGCGGTGGCAGAATAAGATCCAAGTGGACAATCAGTGAAGGCGCAGCCTGGTTTGGCAATTTAAAGCCCTAGCGTGTTCGATTAAAGGTGAGCTTATTAGCGTTGTTTATTAGTAACGTGCGATAGTCAATTTCTTTATTGTGAATGTAGCATTGCAGAGGTTTTTTTGGATGAAAAAAATGCAACTACGGTGGTCAAAAACGTTGCTTCGCAGTGTCATTATTGTCGGCGTATTAATCTGTTTTGGGTGCTCGGTTTTAAATTCAGAAAAGGATAAGCCCGCCCCATTTTCTAGTAAAAATGCAACGGTGAAGAGAACCATCGATGTTGATAAAGCGGTTGCGGCAAGAGTGATGGCTGGCAGCGCTTACCTTGAAAGTGGAGACTTTGAGCGAGCTCACCGTCACCTTGATCGAGCTTTAGAGTTGGATCCTAACTCTTCCCAGGCTCACGGTGCCATTGCGCTGTTGTATCGGTTTGAGGGTGATGTAGAAAATGAAGAAAAACATTATAGCGAGGCCTTGAAGCTGGATCCTAAAAACTCCTCAGTGCGCCATAATTATGGTTCGTTTTTATGTGGGGTGGGCCGTTTTGATGAGGCCGCGGAAGCGTTTCGCCAGGTGGTTGCGGATTACCGATACGAGCGGCGGGGCCAGAGTTATGAAAATCTCGGGCGTTGCTTGTTGAAACAAGATAAAACGCTCGAGGCTGAAAAAGCCTTCGGTCATGCTTATCGGCTTAACAAAAATTTACCAAGGACTGTGCTGGCGTTGGCGGTTATTTATTATGACCTGGGTCGAAATCAAGACTCCCATCGTTTGCTTAGGCACTTTGAGACAATCGCTCAAACGACGCCCGAAAGTCTGTGGCTTGGGATTCGATTGGAGCGAATTTTTGGTGACTTGGATGCGTTGGCAAGTTATGAAATCGCATTGAAAAATATGTATCCCGGCTCTAATGAATACGCCATGTATAACCGATCATCGGATCACCTACAATGAAACATCAGTCAGCAAGCTCTCAGTTAACCAGCTCTCGGTTAAAAAGCGATAGTTTCACGAGCGCCCATGCTTAAGCGCCGATCTTCTGAGCTTGAGAATGCAGAGAGCCCCGATCAATTGGCATCGGTAGAGCTTCAATCTTCGGTTACTACCTCGGCAGAAACCGCCTCAGCAGGGGTCGTTTCGCCCGGTACTATGCTGCGTGAAGCTCGGGAATCTCAGGGCTTGAGCGTTGAGGAGGTGGCCGAACGCCTTTATTTGACGAAGTCTAAGGTTCAGAGTCTGGAGCAGGATGACTTCAAACGCATGTCTGAAGCGACGTTTATTCGCGGTTACATGAGATCTTATGCCAATTTACTAGGCCTGTCGGGTGACGTGGTTGCTCAGGCGTTTAATCAGTTGCATCTTGTGAACCGAAAAGTCCCTGTGAACCCGCACTATTTAGGCGTTGTGTCTGGCTCGGAGGGTTTATTGGTCGATGTTTCGGTCAAGCAGCAGGCCCATTGGGGGGACGCCAAAGTACGTTGGTTTACCTACGGTGTTGCGTTATTGCTTGGTTTAATGGTGGTGTTCAATTGGGAACAGATTGAATACAAAGGGTTTATGGGCATGGGGTTTGAGAAAGTGGCCGTTGAAAGTGTCGATGGCTCCTTGATCGTAGAAGACCTTAATAGCACTGAGTCGAGCCTTCCTCCGTTGCATTTGTTGGGCGGCACTCTGAGCGATTTGCTGAATGAAGACCCGCCTCCTAGTCAGGCTGAGGCCAAGGATTACCCGCAAGAAATGCCTCAATACGAGCGCTTAGTGGATAATCAGGGCATATTTATGTCCTTTAGCGGAGAGTGCTGGGTGTCCATTAAGGATCAGGACGATCAGGTGATTTTTGCCTCGTTAAAAAATGCCGGGGAAACCCTCGATATTAGCGGAATAGGCCCATTCAAAGTATTATTAGGCAATGCTCCGGTGGTGGAGCTAAAATACAACGGTCGAGCGGTAAATCTTAGGCCTTTCACTCGAAAACAGACACATACAGCGGTTGTCCGCCTTCACTCCTAGTAGTTCATCATGTTTAACGAAAATCCGATAAAAAGACGAAAGACCCGCCAAGTAATGGTTGGCAATGTACCTGTTGGGGGCGATGCGCCTATTGCTGTGCAAAGCATGACCAACACCGAAACTTGTGATGTGGACGCGACAGTGGCGCAGATACGAGGCCTTGAAGATGCGGGCGTAGATATCGTAAGAGTGTCGGTGCCATCGATGGAGGCCGCCGAGGCGTTTGCTAAAATTCGCGCCCAAGCCAACGTGCCCCTGATTGCTGATATTCACTTCGATTATAAAATTGCCCTGGCGGTTGCCGAGCTAGGGGTGGATTGTTTACGCATTAACCCCGGTAATATCGGCAAAGAGGCTCGAGTCAAAGAAGTCGTCGCTGCCGCACGGGATAAAAATATTCCCATCCGAATTGGTGTGAATGCAGGTTCATTAGAGAAAGACCTGCAGCGCAAATACGGTGAACCCACGCCTGAGGCGCTGGTGGAATCTGCCATGCGCCATATCGATATATTGGACCGTCTAGATTTTCAAAATTACAAACTTAGCCTTAAAGCCTCCAACGTATTTATGACCGTGGCGGCGTATCGTTTGATAGCCGATCAAATTGATCAGCCGCTGCATTTAGGCGTTACCGAGGCCGGTGTGTTCCGTTCTGGGACCGTGAAGTCTTCCATCGCTTTGGGTGCGCTGCTGATGGAAGGCATTGGCGATACGATTCGGATTTCTTTGGCTGCGGATCCTGTGGAAGAAGTTAAAGTGGGCTTTGATATTCTGAAAAGCCTTCAGCTGCGTAAAAAAGGCGTCAACATCATTGCCTGCCCGAGTTGCTCGCGACAAAACTTTGATGTGATTAAAGTAGTCAATGCCTTAGAGGCTCGTTTGGAAGACATTAAAGAAAGCATCGATGTTGCCGTCATTGGTTGCATCGTTAATGGCCCAGGGGAAGCCAAAGAGGCGGACGTGGGATTAGCAGGAGGAAGCCCTGCCAACCTAGCCTATCGCGATGGAGAGAAGAGCCACAAAATTAGTAACGAGGATTTACTCGACGAACTAGAAAAAATGGCGCGTGCAAAGGTCGCTGAAATTCAGCAAAAGAGCAATGATGATAATATGATCGTGCGCAGTCCTGGCTAGTTGCTTATTATTTCATGGTTCAGGTTTATCTAAAGCAATGCGGCAGATGAATCCGTTTCGAAAATGCGCAGCAAGTCTTTATTTCCATCGCTACCCTAAAATTTTCAAAGCACGGTCACTTTACAGAGCCTTTTTTTCGCAGTCATTTTTTCGTGGTCATTGTTAAATCACAGCACTCATTTTAGTAACAGTAATTTTTAATCTGCATTAATTCATTATCGCGTAATAGTTTATTTTTGCGTTGCACATTAGTTATTCATAACATGCTGAAAGTTAGCACTATTGTAAAGAGGAATCGGGTTGAGTAAGCGTATCCAAGGGATCCGCGGCATGAATGATATTCTGCCGGATCAGACCGCCTTATGGCAGTATATTGAACAAAAAGTCACGCTAGTATTGCAGCAATACGGTTACCAAGAAATTCGTTTGCCCATTTTGGAAAGTACTGAACTTTTTAAGCGTTCCGTGGGCGAAGTGACTGATATTGTCGAAAAGGAAATGTACACCTTCGACGACCGCAATGGAGACAGCGTCACCTTGCGCCCCGAAGGCACCGCCGGGTGTGTTCGAGCGGGGGAGCAGCACGGTCTATTTTATAATCAGCAGCAGCGGCTTTGGTATCGTGGTCCAATGTTTCGTTATGAACGCCCTCAAAAAGGACGTTATCGGCAGTTTCACCAAATGGGGGTGGAAGCGTTCGGAATGGCTGGAGCAGAAATCGATGCAGAGCTTATTTTGCTTTCGCAGCGGCTTTGGACTGCTTTAGGGATTGCGCCGTGGGCGACCTTACAACTCAATACCATTGGCAGCTCAGAAAGCCGCAAGCAATTTGGCGGCGCCTTATTAGCTTATCTAAGTGAACATAAAAGTGAACTGGATGGGGACAGTCAAAGACGCTTGGACAATAATCCGTTGCGCATTCTCGATAGCAAAGATCCAAATACCCAAGCATTGCTTGATGATGGCCCTTCACTGAGCGACTTTATCGATGATGAATCGAAAGCGCACTTTGAACAATTGTGTACTATTTTGGATCGTGGCGGAGTGGATTATCAAGTCAATCCACGCCTGGTTCGGGGTCTGGATTATTATGGCAAAACGGTATTTGAATGGGTCACCGATAAGCTAGGGGCTCAAGGCACTATTTGTGCGG
>NVTH01000022.1:0-11776 GCA_002401525.1 Moraxellaceae bacterium
AGTAAGGTAGAGCCAATCAACTGAAGGCTGGTAGTGGTTGCTGTCGTCTAGGGAATGGCCCCGCGCAATCACTTGTAGGGTGCCGCTAAATTGAGTGCTAAAATGAGTGCTTAATTGCACGCCTAGGATGGTGTCATTGTTGAAAGAAATTTTGTCGTCAATGTCCCCGCTATTATAACCTTCCTCATTCATAAGCCCTGCGCCTAGGGAGAGGAAGCCCGAGAGCGAGTAATCGAGTGCCCGGCCAGTGGCACTGTAGGCAAATATAAAAATAAATAATAATAAACGTATGATCATGATTAAGGGCTAGGTTGGTTCGTTAAGGTTAATACTACTTTAATCGACGGGGGGATATCTTTGCTGTCGATTTCAGCTAAATAGAGGGATGACTAGATCACTGCTTAGTGACCTGCTTATATTAAGGCTAGCCACTGGTAGGTGTAATTCAACTCGCTAGTTATATTGTTAACGCGAGGCTATTTTAGCCCTCTCTCTTGATTGTGTTGTCATTGCTGCGATAATTGGCGGCTTGACGAAATGGCCCTTGGCCTACACCGCTAAATTCCAGCTAGGAATGATTAGGAACACCACCCAAGACTATGAATGCGCAATTAGAACAACTCTTATCTCAATTAGATTTCCTTCATTACGGATTAATAGGCTTTAGCTTATTACTGATTGTGATGCTGATTTTCAGCCGTAATGGCGGCAGCAACGATTCCGTGGCAGGAAAAGGCGGTGCTACTGATCTCGAGCAATCCGATGTGCCAGCAGTCGTGGATTCAGCAGTTGCTTCAACGATTGATTCAACACCCCAAGAGCCTGCACCAAGTACCATTAAAGTCACCGAGTACAGTGCCGATGCAGCGCTGCAGGTATTAGGCCTTCTACAGCAAGAAGCCCGATTTATCGATTTTTTACAAGAAGAGGTGCAACATTACTCCGACGCTGAAGTAGGCGCGGCAGCTCGAGTGGTTCATGAAGGTGCCAAGAAGGTGCTGAATGAAAACTTTATCGTTGAAGCGGTACGTACTGAGGAAGAGGAATCTCGAGTCACCTTGGAGGAAGGCTTTAACACCGCTGAGGTGCGCTTATCCGGCAATGTCGTGGGTAAGCCTCCGTTCTCTGGGCAACTAATACACCGAGGTTGGAAAGTAACCCAAGTTAACTTGCCGAAAGTCATTGAAGGTCATGATTTGACAGTGATTGCGCCTGCTGAGGTTGAACTGTGAACCTAGGCTCCGTTGAAGACGATAACAATAGTGCTAGTAATAGTAATAATACCCACGAACAGTATGCCGTAGGGATTGATTTAGGCACCACCCATTGCGTATTAGCCTGGCAAGCTTTAAATCAAGAGGAGGGCGAATCGGCGGACGYAGAATCGGCAGCAGAAACGTTAATTGAAGTRCTGCCGATTACTCAATTGGCAAGCCCCGGTTCAGTGGTGGAGTCTCAGCAGCTTCCATCGCTAATGTATCTAACCCACCCTGATGAATTGCCCGAGAATGAATTGCGTTTGCCGTGGAATGCTCCAGACGTAGGTTATCCTCTGGGTAATATCGCTCAGAACTTGGGCGCTAAAACGCCTATTCGTTTGGTTTCCAGTGCTAAAAGCTGGTTGTGCCACAGTGGGGTTGATTGTAARCAGCCATTATTGCCCCTCGATTCGGTGGAAGAGATTGACAAGGTTTCTCCTTACGCAGCGACCTTGGCCTATCTTCAGCATTTAAAGCATGCCTGGCAATACCGCTTTCCAGAGGCTCCACTAGCGCAACAGAAATTAACCATTACCGTGCCCGCTTCGTTTGATCCGAAGGCGCGAGAACTCACCGCCGAAGCGGCGCAAGAAGCTGGACTTGGTCACGCCATTCTGTTGGAAGAGCCCCAGGCGGCGTTTTACAGTTGGATCTTTGAAAACAGTGACACTTGGCGCGATCAAGTGAAACTGGGGGATGTAGTACTGGTGGTGGATGTGGGGGGTGGCACCACTGATTTATCCTTGATTGAAGTGAAGCAAGAAAACGGCGACTTAACCCTTGAGCGTTTGGCGGTGGGGGAGCATATTTTATTAGGCGGGGATAATATGGATTTGGCCCTAGCCTATCAAGTGAAGGCGAAAGTGGAGGCCCAGGGCAAGAAGCTGGAAATGTGGCAGATTAATGCCCTGACTCACGGTTGTCGTTCGGCGAAAGAAGCGCTGCTTACTGATCCTGAATTGCAGTCGGTGCCTATCGTGGTGCCGAGCAGAGGGTCTCGGCTAATGGGCGGCAGTTTGCGCGCTGAATTAACCCGCGAAGAGGTGGTGAACGCGTTAGTGGAAGGTTTTTTCCCTAAAGTTTCCGTAGACGAAATGCCTAAAAGTCGACCCCGTTCGGCGCTGTCCACCAAAAGTCTACCCTATGCCCAGGATGCTGGAATTACCCGCCATTTGGCCAAGTTTTTAAGCAGTCAGGCGTCTGGAAATGCCCACCCTGCGCCCTATAACCCTCTAGAAGCCCAGGCGCCGACGTTCTTAAAGCCAAGTGCAGTACTGTTTAATGGCGGCGTCTTTAAAGCACCCATTTTGAGCCGGCGAATTGGCGACACCTTAAATCAGTGGCTGTTGGAGGCGTCCAGCCCGGAAGTCAAAAACTTAACCGGGGCTGATTTAGATTTTGCCGTGGCTCGAGGCGCGGCGTATTACGGCTCGGTGCGCGAAGGCAAAGGGGTTCGCATTAAAGGCGGTACCGCCAGTGCCTATTACGTCGGTATTGAAACCGCCATGCCTGCAGTGCCTGGCATGGAACCCCCGTTACAGGCATTCTGTATTGCACCCTTCGGGATTGAGGAAGGTTCCAGTGCTGCGAGCTCAAAGGAGGAATTCGCTTTGGTGGTTGGAGAGCCGGTGGAATTTCGGTTTTTCTCCTCCACGACTCGTCGCAATGATGAAGTAGGCACGGTGTTGGAGTCATGGTCTGACGATGAGTTGATTGAAATGCCGCCAATTTCGGCAAAGCTAGAGGACAATGAGATTGCTCCGGGCCAAAGTGTTGCCGTTAATCTTCAGGCTAGCGTAACAGAAGTAGGTACCTTGAAGCTGGAAGCGGTGGAGGTTAAGCGTCAAAACCAAGCAGCAGAACCACGACGTTGGAAAATCGAATTTGATGTTCGAGATCAATAATTGATTAAAAGGCTTTCTAAAAAAGACTAAATTCTTAACCTGAGGTAGTTATGGCGGGTGATGTAGCGCAGTTTATTGTGGGCATTGATTTGGGTACTACCAACACGGTAGTGGCTTATTGCGATACTCAATTAGACCATGCAGGGAAAGACAATGCGGGGGAAGATAAAGCCGCCAGCATTCATCTGTTTGAGATGGAGCAATTGACTGCACCTGGCGAGATTCAACGCAAAGCATTGTTGCCTTCGTTACGCTACCACCCCGCTGAAGGCGAGTTATCGGAAGATCAAATAAGATTGCCTTGGCATGTGGATGCATCGCGTAGCCAACAATTCAATACCGAAAACCCCAGCACGTTTCTAATCGGCGATTACGCCAAGCAATTAAGCAGTCGTGTGGCGGGGCGTTCGGTGGTGAGCGCCAAGAGTTGGTTGTGCCATCCTAACGTCGATCGCACGGCCGATATATTGCCTTGGGGCGGTGCGGAAGGGGTTCACAAAGT
The DNA here is from genome assembly GCA_002401525.1 of Moraxellaceae bacterium. Taxonomy (GTDB): domain Bacteria; phylum Pseudomonadota; class Gammaproteobacteria; order Pseudomonadales; family UBA3067. Next base: position 3,666 of record NVTH01000022.1, read on the forward strand.
CTCCCCTTGTGAGGCCAGCGCGAGCTATCTAAATTACGTTAAGCAAAGCTGGAATTTTCATCACCCCGAAGCGCTTTTAGAAGAACAAGACGTGGTGCTTACCGTGCCCGCTTCGTTTGATGAAATGGCTCGGGCATTGACCTTAGAAGCCGCTAAAAGCTGTGGCTTAAAAAAGCTTAAATTAATCGAGGAGCCTCAGGCAGTTTGTTACGACTGGCTGTCTCGTAATCAAGAAAATTTGTCCACGTCTCTCGAGGGGGCAAAGTTACTTTTAGTGTGTGACGTTGGCGGTGGCACTGCGGATTTAACCTTAATAAAAATTGAATACCCTGAAAACGCGCCTCCTGAGCTGTCGCGAATTGGCGTTGGCGATCATTTAATGCTTGGGGGTGATAATTTAGATTTGGCCATTGCACACATTGCAGAGCGTCGTTTCGGCGAACAAAAAAAGCTCTCCACGCGGGTGCTTTCGCAATTAATTCAACAATGCCGCAATGCCAAAGAAACCTTGTTAGGCGAAAACCCGCCTGAGGAAGTCGCTGTGACTTTATTGGGGTCTGGGTCGAAATTAATTGGTGCGTCCCGTTCAATGAATATTTCTCGTCAAGAAGTGGTGGATATTGCGCTTGATGGTTTTTTCCCGCTGGTACCACTCGATTCTACGCCTAAAAAAAGCCGCAGCGGGCTGCAAGAGTTTGGCCTGCCTTATGAAGCGGATGCCGCGGTCACTCGACACGTGGCGGCCTTTTTAAATCATTACCAAGATGCTTGCCAAGAAATCCTTGGCAATGGCAGTGCCGTATTTGAAGGCGCTGCAGTACCCGATGCGCTGCTTTTAAACGGCGGGGTGTTTCGAAGCGAGCTGCTTCAAAATCGATTACGTTCGCAGTTGCAACAATGGTCCGATCACGACGTGACCTTGTTTGAAAATGGCCATCCGGATTTAGCCGTGGCGCGTGGTGCTGTGGCTTCGGGGTTAGCGCGGCGTGGCGAACACGCCAAAATTGGTGCGAATTCTGCGCGCAGTTATTTTTTAGTGCTCGATGAAGCCGATGAGGGGATCTGTTTATTGCCCAGTGGCACGAAAGAAAATTGCACGGTTAAATTGGATCATCAATTCTTGCTTAAAGTAGGCGCGCCGGTGCAATTTAATTTGGTGTCCTCCACCATCGATCAACGTTTTGAGCCAGGGCAAGTGGTTAAGTTTTTAGATCCGGCTTTATTTCCCGCATTGCCTCCCCTTGCGTCAGTGATGAAAAAACGCGGTAAAATGAAATCGTCTGAAGTGGAAGTGGAACTTGCTTCTGAACTGACCGATGTCGGTACCTTAGCGGTGGAATGTGTTTCCACTGAAGATTGCAATCGACGTTGGTTGTTGGATTTTAATTTACGCGGCACCCCTAAAAATCAATTGGAAGTGGATTTACACCCGCGCACCCAATTAGCCAAAGAAAAAATCAGCGTCGTCTACGGCGGGCGAAGCAAGGGTCTTAAAGGCAATGAATCAAAAAAATTGCGCCCTGATTTAGAAAAGTTATTGGGCAAACGTGAAGAATGGGACACGCCCTTATTGCGTGAGTTGTCGAGTGATTTTTTAAGCGGAGCAAAACGGCGTAAACGTTCCGATGCCCATGAGCGAATATGGTTTGGCTTGGCGGGGTATTGTTTACGACCAGGTTTCGGCTATCCGGTGGATGAATGGCGTATCGAACAAGTGTTGCCGCTTTATGATCAGGGTTTGCAATATCGCAAGGATGCCAAAGTATGGGCAGACTGGTGGAATTTTTGGCGCAGAGTTTCTGGCGGCTTAAATCAACCACAGCAAGAAAAAATATACCGCGACGTGTTGCCTTATTTACAGCCGGTGCCGGAAAAATCGAAAGCTCATTTGGAAGGGTTAAAGAGAAAAGGCTATTTAGCTTATGACGATATGGTACGGCTTGCGGCCGGGTTAGAAAACATCGCTTTAGAGGAGAAAATTTCGCTTGGCGAAGGGCTGCTCGAACGTCTGCAGAAAAAAAATGAATCGCCGCAGACCTGGTGGGCCATTGGTCGAATCGCAGCACGTGAGCCGCTTTATTGCAGCAGCCATAATTTAGTGCCAGTGGATGCCGTGGAGCAGTGGCTGGATAAAGTGCTGGAAGCGGATTGGCAGGTGACCAGTCAAGCCGCATTTGCTGCGACGGTGATGTCCAAGAAAACTGGAGATAGAAGCTTGGATGTCTCCGATGAGAAGCGAGAAGCCGTCATCGCGCAATTAAAACAATTCAAATGCCCGCGCAATTGGATCGCGATTGTTGAAACTAAAGTGGCCCTGGATGCAGCTGATACGAAACGTTTTTACGGCGATACCTTGCCTGCGGGTTTGAGCCTAGTGAAAGGTAATTTGTAAGCTCCTCTTGAAATTCAATTTCTCCCGCCCCATATATTTAATCGTAAGGGTTCTGCAGAACACCTAAATTAACGCAGTAGGTCGAACCGACTGCTCGCGTTATTTCATATTGCTTTGATAAGGATACGATTATGAGAACTTTAGATTTTGCACCCCTGTACCGATCCTCTGTAGGCTTTGATTATCTTTCGGGTTTATTGGAAAATACTCATCGAGTCGAAAAAAATCAATCGGGATATCCCCCTTATAATATTGAAAAGTTGACGGACGACAACTATCGAATAAGTTTGGCTGTGGCCGGCTTTACGGAATCTCAGGTTGAAATTTTATTTCAAGACGGTGTTCTAAGTGTGGCGGGTGTTAAAGAAAAAACGAAAGATGAAGTGGAAACACTGTTTTTACACCGAGGAATTGCGGGAAGAAATTTCCATCGTAAGTTTAATCTGGCTGAATTTATAAAGGTGAAGTCTGCTTCTATGGAAAATGGCTTGCTTTATATTGATTTGGAAAAAGAAACCCCTGACGCTTTAAAACCTCAGCGAATTTCCATCGGTGATGGCAAGGAGGTTACGATTGATTCAAAGGCCGCTTGATTTATCGTTGATTTTTAACCGGCATTAATCGGTTTAGTTGCAGTGCCATTTAGGGAGCCTCTGAGGCTCCTTTTTTTTCGCTGCAATATAAAATAGATTGTATGAGATATTATTTGTTTTGAGGTGTATGCTGTGATTTGAACTTGAAGAAAATTTGCAGGTCTAATTGTTTGTTATAGCGTTAAGAATTCTCGCTTGGCTACGTCGGCCAAATTGGGTGTGTTGAGTGCTTTATTAAGCAGTCCTCTACGGCTGGAGATTTTTTATGAAAATAATATCCAATATTGTTGCTTTATCGTTGATTGGTCTGTTTTTTTTTAGTTCGGCTCAAGGGGCACCCCATGCTCCTGATCATTCTGGCCAAGAGGGTCGCCAGATAAAAAGCCTTTCTGGAAAAGATATTCATCAGTTAAAACAAGGCAAAGGATGGGGTTTGGCTAAAGTTGCCGAATTAAACGGATTGCCAGGTCCGGCACATGTTTTAATGTTGAAAAAAGAAATATCTTTAAGTCTCGATCAGGAAGCGAAGATACAAGCGCTTTATGATGAAATGAAAAAAAAGGCGATTCCATTAGGGTACCGATTGGTGGCCTTGGAAAAGGAGCTTAATGAATCATTCGCCAACAGAACGATTACCAAAGAACGCCTGACCCAGCAGTTAGATCTAATCTCCAACGTGCGCAAGGAGTTGCGTTATGTTCATCTTGTGACTCACGTAATGACTCCGCAGATTCTCACGACGCAACAAATATCAGAATACAATCGCTTGCGCGGCTACTACAAGATTGATCCCTGTAAAAATATACCCAGAGGCCATGACGTGGTGATGTGGAAAAAACACAATGACTGTAGTAGGTAAAAGTTTATAGGGTTTTTTGCGAAGTGATGCAGTGACCTCTTTATAGACACGGTTATAAACACTGCTATAGACATTGTTATTCTTTCCACACTCAGCGTCATTCATCGCGCGCCCTCGGTCTTTTCAAGCTTCCTCCGTCTTCTCCGTCTCCCTCGTCTTCTGGCGTCTCCTCCGTCTTCTGGCGCCGCCCCCGTCTTCTCGCGTCCCCCCCGTCATTCCCGCGAAGGCGGGAATCCATCTGGTTTGGGCAATGGTGTGGAATTACTTTGCGACCTTGTTTTAAATAAAAATAACAGTGATCTGCTGCGGAATTGTACTGTGAACACCATGGATTCCCGCCTTCGCGGGAATGACGGAAGGACGCAGATATAACGGAGGGACGTAGAAATAACGGAAGGATGCAGAAATGACGGAAGGGCTCAGAAATAATACAGGGCTCAGAAATTACGTTGGGCCGGTATTAAATGTTGCCCATAGAACACAAGGGTCTCCCATTGTGCTGGACAACAGTGACGGTCAATTAGCGCTTAGCTTTGATATTTTACCCTTAGTTCTTTCGCGGCGGCCACCATTTCGCTCAGTGCTGCGTTAACTTCTGGCCAATTTCTAGTTTTAAGCCCACAATCCGGATTAACCCATAGGCGTTCTTTAGGAATATAACGAGTGGTTTGAGACATTATATTTACAATGTCCTCTTTGTTGGGGATATTTGGCGAATGTATGTCGTAAACCCCCGGCCCAATTCCAAACGGGTACTCGAATTCACTAAAAGAGTGCAACAATGAATCGTGAGAGCGTGCGTTTTCGATGGTGATCACATCCGCATCCATGTCCACTAGGGCTTCGATAATGTCGTGAAAATCGGAATAACACATGTGGGTGTGTATCTGTGTTTCTGGTTTAACGCTGGCAGAGGTGATTCGAAAGCAGCGTGCCGCCCAGTCTAAGTAGTGTTTCCAATCCTTCTTTCTTAGAGGAAGGCCTTCTCTAAGGGCCGCCTCGTCGATTTGTATGATGCCAATGCCCGCTGCTTCAAGCGCTTCTACCTCGCCTCGTAGGGCAACGGCAATTTGTTTTGCCGTGTCTTCTTTGCTTAAGTCGTCGCGATTAAAGGTCCAATTTAATATGGTCACTGGGCCGGTAAGCATTCCCTTCACAGGCTTGTCGGTAATGCTTTGTGCATATTCAATGGTGCTAACGGTAATGTCTTCGGGACGATAGATGTCGCCGTAGATGATGGCGGGTTTAACGCAGCGGGATCCGTAACTTTGCACCCACCCGAAATCAGTAATGGCAAAACCTTCGAGGTGTTCCGCGAAGAATTCTACCATGTCGTTGCGTTCAGGTTCGCCGTGGACCAATACATCTAAGTCCAATTCCTGTTGAACTTTTATGGAGTTCTCAATGTAGCCATTAATTGCCTTCTGATAACGTTCCTTATCAATGTTGCCTTCTTTGAATTGTTTGCGGACACGTCTGATTTCTGCGGTTTGTGGAAATGAACCAATGGTGGTGGTTGGGAAGAGGGGAAGGTTTAATTTAGTCTTTTGCACGATTGATCGTTGCGAGTATTCCACTTCGCGTGCGTCGATCTTTTCTTCACTAAGGACGTGTTCACGTACCTGAGGATTAACCGTGACGATGGAGTTTTTTCGGCTCGCGATGGCCGTTTGATTTTTTTGTAATTGGTGTTTGCATTGCTCCGAATTATAAAACGAGTCCTCTGAGTTGTTGAGTAAAGAAGTGATAAGGCTGATTTCAGAGAGTTTTTCAGTAGCGAAGGAAAACCAAGGTTTTATTTCTTTGTCTAAACGAATTTCCCGCTGCAGGGAAATAGGCGTATGGAGCAAGGAGCAGCTTGTGCCGATCCATAAGTTATCGCCGCGTTGTTGGGCGATAGGATCGACCTTTTTGACGCTCGCAGCAATATCATTCTTCCAGATGTTGCGGCCGTCGACTAGGCCTACCGAGAGCACTTGATCAGCACTCAATTTTTCATTGACTGAGTTTAATTGCTCCGGCGAGGTGCAGACGTCGATGTGGAGGCCGGCCACCGGTAAATTAGTGGCGAGCAGAAGATTATCTCCTAGTCCGCCAAAATAGGTGGATAATAGTACTTTACAGGCCTTTGGCACTGTTGCATTTTTCTCAACACTAAGCGAAGAGGGTTGCGTTGCAATTTGTTGGTAGACGGTTTTAAATGCAGCTTGCCATTGTCGAGGTAAATCCAATGCAAGAATGGGCTCATCCATTTGTACCCATTGAATATTTTGTTTGGACAGCTCAGTAAGGATCGATTGATAGGTAACCACTAGATCGCCTATTAAATCTAACTTATCAACATTGCCTTGGCCATTACTGAGCCATAAAAATGTCAGCGGTCCTAGCAGCGATGCTTTAGTGTTATGGATCGAAGCGGCGCGTTTGCAATGCCGAATCAACGGGCTAGTGGTTATTGCGCTGCTGCCTGGGGCGGAAAAACGTTGATGTTGTGTCAGCTCGGGTACGATAAAGTGATARTTGGTATYRAACCATTTGGTCATTTCGCAGGCTTGGCTGGCTAGGCCGCCGGGCTCTTTACCCCGAGCAAGTATGAAGCTAGTGTCCAGGTCGTTGATTTTGTTATCATGACATAGGGTTTTGATGCGCTGAGGAATGGCACCTAAAGCAATGCTGGTATCTAGAACGTGATCGTACCATGAGAAGTCTCCAGCATTGATGAAGTCAAGTCCGGAATTTTTTTGTAATAGCCAGTTTTGTTGAGTAATTAAYTTTTCTGCAGCAATCAACTCGTGTTGGCCTATTTCATTTTTCCAATACGATTCAAGCGATTTTTTATACTCTCTATTTTCTCCGATTCTCGGAAAGCCTAAAATGTGACCTTTTGCCATTGCTGAATGTTCCCCATTATTTAAATCCATTGTGAAGTTTGGATTTGGAATTATTGTTTCCCAAGTATGATGGGATTCTGATGRGGGAATTATTGGCGYAGGAGACTAAAACTTCAAATTGGAAATATTCACGTTTAAAGTGAAAGAAACACATAATGAAAAATRAGATGGATTGGAGRCAGCATTCTTACGCGTTCGATTTATACCTGGATAAGGTATAAATTAAAACGACGATGCTTCGAAAACGGTGATGCTTAGTACGCGTAAGCTTTTTGTGTTTGTTTTGAACTAACGGAAATAATTGATTCTGCTAACACATTAGGCACTTGTTCCTGCAGAAAGTGGCCTGCGTCGGTTTCAATGGTTTGCGCTTTAGGGAATAATTTTTGAGTGCCGTGTACGGCTTGGCCAAGAATAGGGTCTTGCATCCCCCAAACCAATTTAACGGGTCCTTGAAAGTTTTCCGCCCAGGATTGGACGGTTTCCAGCTGAGGAACGCTAGGGTGTTCTAAATCAAGCGGTACCATTTGTGCCAATGCAAGAGGGGCTGTTCGATCAGCGTGATTTTTCAGAGGGTACCGATAAGCTTTACGACAAATAGGGTCCATTTTGGCATTCTTACCCTGGGCAAAGCGCATCCCGGCGACAGGAAGATTTAAATGCCGAAATAATAACTCTCCAATAATTGGCCAATGTGAGATGCGATGGAACGGAGTAATTCTAGGGGGCTTGCGAACTGCTCGAATGGCGGTATTACAGAATACTGCGCCGTGAATTCTCTGCGGGTTCATCGCTGCCGCTAGCCCAATGATGGGGCCGCCCCAATCTTGGCCCACGATGGTTAAATGATGGAGGTCTAGATGGCGTATCAATGCACCGATGTGTTTAGCGTGAGACGCTAATGTGTGCGCTGATCGATAATGGGGTTTTTCACTGAGCCCGAGTCCAAACAGGTCGGGGGCAATCACTCGATAGCCCGCATTGACCAATTGAGGAATAATCTTCCGCCACAGAAACGACCAAGTAGGATTGCCGTGCATGAGCAGAATTGGAGGGCCGCTGCCTTCATCTACGAAATGCAATGTGTACTCACAGCCGGTGAAAAAATGCCTGTTAAATGGATACTCTGACTCGAGCCATTCAGGTAACGGCGATGCATTTCTAAAGAGTCCGTTTTTAGGAAGCATAAGTTATTAGTAGGTCGTAGAGATTAGGTCGTAAAGATTAAATAGTGTGGCCTTAAWTTCATAAAAATTAACAGTGAAAACCGTTTAAATCTAGCTTGCTAWRTAAAGAATTGCAAACYCTAAATTAAGATTTWTTCATSTTAGTSMGAATAARRGARYGGRAAGGAWGGSGCSTCYAAKTAGGCTTRC
>NVTH01000022.1:11781-27287 GCA_002401525.1 Moraxellaceae bacterium
AAGGGGRGGGGTAAGAYCAGTAATTTTAATTGGGYGAATTGATTATTCAGCTATAGTGAATAGAAGAATATGCCTCAACGGACTAGGTTTCTATGTTGAACAGTCGTTGTTGCTCTATGTTACTAACGCACCTATTAAAAGGAAGCCAATATGTCTCTTCGATTTTATGTCTCTTTGTTCGCTCTGTTTTTTGCATCGTTTGGTGCGAACGCGGCGATGGAAATTAACCCTAAATACTACGGTGGGGCAGGACTAGCCGTTCAGAAAGTGGATATTAATGGATTTAATAATGGTCTAGGGCTTGAGTTAACTGCCGGCGCGGATTTAACTGATAAATTTGGTGCGGAGGTAGAGTTAACCTTCCCAATTTCTGAGCCTGATGAGAGTCACGGGCCTATTGACTTAGATTTGGAGGTTATATCGTTAGCATTTTTTGGCACAGCCTTTAAAACGATTGATGATCAGTTTGCTGTTTTTGCTAAGCTTGGTTTGATGTATCGAAGTCTTAATTATGATTCAAATTTTAGTGGTAGTAGTACGGTCACTGCGACTGCCGATGGCCGTGATTGGAGTGCAGGAGTAAAGGATGAATCAGACGTGGGGCTCAGTTCAAGTGTCGGCATGTTATTTTCGTTAATGCCCAAAGTCGGTATAAGAGCAGCGTTCACTTTTGTTGATAAAAACGTTAGTTATTTCTCCGTTGGTGGAAATTATAGGTTCTAGGTTTCAGGCTTCGAACGCCTAGTCGACGGCAAGTAAAATGGCCTGTCATCGTTAGTAATACAAAAACCCTCTTTAGTGGAGGGTTTTTTATGTCCGATAATCCACAATYYAAGATAATAGCTGCAATCTCGCGGGGGTTCATTATGGCRGACRATTTTTCTCTGATGATACACGGCGGAGCAGGTTCCTTTAGAAAGTTTTCTGATCAAGAGAAGCAGGTGTTTCTTGCTGCRATGAATAGRATTCTTMARGGCGGRAGGGATCAATTAMRCCRAGGYGCTTCGGCTATTCAGGCAGTGGAGCATTGTGTTTGTGCGTTGGAGGATGACGCGCTTTTTAATGCCGGCCGAGGTTCTGTGCTTAACGAACACCGTCAGGTTGAAATGGATGCTGCAATCATGAGTGGTGTGGAGCTTCGCGCAGGCGCCGTTGCCGGCGTTCAGTACGTCAAAAACCCTGTGTCCCTTGCGCTTCGGATAAGCCAACAAAGTGAGCATGTGATGTTTGTTGGCGAGGGCGCTATGAATTTCGCGGATCAATGCGGAGTAGAGCAAATGCCTGAGGAGTATTTTATCAGTGAGGCGCTGCTGGACCAGCTTGACCGCGCCATTGCAGCCGGAAAAATGACCCTGGATCATGACGCACCAGAACATGCTGGAACCGAACAGGTAGGAACAGAACACAGCGAACTTGAAAAAGGCGACAATAAATTAGGCACTGTAGGCGCGGTGGCTTGGGATACACACGGAGACCTTGCCGCAGCCACCTCAACCGGAGGCATGGTCAATAAACGCCATGGCCGAGTGGGAGATTCGCCGCTTATCGGAGCTGGGTGTTACGCAGATAACGAAACGTGTGCCGTGTCGACGACCGGTTACGGGGAGGACTTTATACGAACCGTATTGGCAAAAACCATTGCTGATCTAATAGAAATGAAAGGATTGGATGCGAGTACAGCCGCTCAGCAAGGAATCGAGTATTTGGTTCGAAAGGTGAAGGGGCGCGGAGGATTTATCATGATCGATCGTCTTGGGACCTGCGCAAGCAGGTTTACCACGCCATGCCTGTTGCGCGGTTGGGTTGAAAAGGGTGGGGAGAGCCAGTGTAGTTTTTGATCCATAATTTTATTGGCTCTCCAGCGGGGTTTTAATTTACAAATATAACTCTGATGGCGTCTAAGCGTATTCCTGAATTATCCACCGCTTCCTGAACTTTGCTTTTTTGTTCAATAAAATAGTCAATTTCGCTCTCTCTAACGGGGGCGCTATTTTTCTTCAGGCGTTGAAGTCGATTGATTTCGGTGTCGTAGTAAGCGCTACTCTGAGCTTGAGTCTCTTGCTTAATGACTTGTAATTTTTGCTCCGCGTGATCTTCACTGAGGCTAATCAGCGTTCTGATTTCATCCGCTTTGATTTCGATCAATGATTTTGCTTGGCCTTTATCCACGTTTTCTAATGATTCGGACAATACTTCAAAGTCTATTTTGGATGTAAGGTCCTGACCTTTGGGGCCGCAGAGGATGCGGATGTGTTGATTAGGAAGAAAGCGTTTGAGCCCAGTGCTGGAGTTGCTCGGGGTGTCTACCATGTATAAAAACTCCACTAATAAAGTGCCCGCAGGAAGTTTTTTATTGGGGTAGAGCGCAACACAGGCAGTGCCATTGTGGTCTTGCAAAAACATTTCGAATGAGTCGCGAATGATCGGGTGGTCCCAAGAGCCAAATTGCCATTCTTCCCTTTTTAACGCTTGTTCTCGATCAAAGGTGATGCTGATTCCGTCCTCATTAATGCCGGGAAAGCTCTCCACTAGCATTTCGTCGCTGGCTTTGACGACGTAAGTGAGGTCGTTAATTCGATCAGTTCGCAAACCATATTGATCGAGTAAACGCGTGAAAAGCTGCGAGACGCGCTGCTGATGGTCTATGTGTTCGACTTGATCAGTAATTTGCTGGTGACTAAAAAGCCCCGAGGAATTGATCTCGAGAATTCGGTCCCGACCTGATTCAATATTTTGATTGAGTTGTTGAGTTTGTTGGCGGCCCGCCTTTAAAAGCGCTTCAACTTGATTTTTCCAATCATCGTCAGCGGCCGAATCTAACGCGTGTTCATTGCTAGCGAAAAAGAGACGGCTAATTTCAGCTTGGTTTTCAGTGTTGACTTGTTGAGCCGATGGGGACAGATGCTCAAAGCAATCGAGGCTGTGATGGTACCAACGAAATAATAGTTGTTGCGGGTGTTGCTCAAAATAAGGCGCGTAGATTTTGATGGTATGTTGCTGGCCGATACGATCGAGCCGGCCGATTCTTTGTTCCAGAAGGTCAGGCACTGCTGGTAAATCGAATAACACAAGATGGTGGCAAAATTGAAAGTTACGGCCTTCACTGCCGATTTCCGAGCAGGCTAAAATTCGAGCGCCGTCGTCGAAATCGCTAAAATAGGCGGCGGCTCTATCGCGTTCAATAATGTTCATGCCTTCGTGAAACATCGCCACTGCATAACCGTATTGGGTCCGCAGTGCTTTTTCGAGGTTTAATACCGTGCGGGCATGATGGCAAATAATAAGAATTTTCTGGTCTTTGTTTTCGGTAATAAAGTGAGCCAACCAGCTAAAGCGTGTGTCGAAAGCCCACCAGTTTGGGGCGTCGTCACTTTTATTGTCTTGGTAGGCGCGCTCTGGACGCAATGAGGATTCTTGCTGTGAAGCGCTAATGTGATACTCCTGGGGTGATTTCAGGGGGATATCAAATAGTTTGCGACCGGGGAAGCCCTTTATGGATGCCCGTGTATTTCGAAACAGTACCCGGCCAGTGCCGTGTAAATCGGTAAGGCTTGTGATGAGCTGTTGCTTGTTTATTTGGAATTGTTTGTTTGTTTGGGATCGCTTATCTACTTCGGATTGTTCTTTGGTCTCCATTGGATCGTCATGTTCCGGCGCTAAGTTAGGGAATAACTCCTTCGCCTGATCGGCGATTTGGGACATGCTTGGTGTTGCGGAGGGCGATTCGTTGGCGGCGGAGATGCACTGAAAAATCGCGTCAGTTGAATCACATTGCTGCAACTTTTCTATTAACTCGGCCACTTCTGTAAAGTGTTCGTTTTCAGCCTGAAAAGCGGCCACATCGTGATAGCGCAACGGGTCTAATAGTTTTAAACGCTCAAAATGACTGTTGACGCCTAATTGCTGCGGAGTGGCCGTGAGTAATAAAATGCCTGGGGTTAAATGGGCTAGGGTTTCTACCAAYGAGTACTTRTTGCATTCTTGAGCGGTAGATTGGGGGTTCTCATTCGAGGGAGTATTCTGCGAAGAAATATTTGGCGGAGCGGTAAGGTGGTGAGCCTCATCCACTACCAGAATATCCCATTCGGATTCTAACACTTGAGCGCTTCGTTGAGGCGAGTTAGCGAGCCAATCCAGGCTGCATAGAATCAGTTGCGCGCTGTCAAAAGGGTTGTCTTGACAGGTCTCGCAACGCTCTTCATTGAACAAGCTAAATTGTAAATTGAATTTTCGTAGTAATTCCACCAACCATTGGTGTTGCAGGTTTTCGGGCACCAGGATTAGCACGCGTTTAATCAAGCCTTTGATTAATTGCTGGTGAATGATCAATCCTGCTTCGATGGTTTTACCCAGCCCTACTTCGTCCGCTAGCAAAACGCGAGGCGCATGCCGTTTGGCCACTTCACTGGCGATATGATATTGATGAGGAATTAGCGATGTTTTAGCGCCCAATAATCCCGCAACTTCGGATTGTTGGATTTCACAGTGATGCTTACAAATGTCATGACGAAGGTTAAATAACGCCAGCTTGTCAATTTGGCCACAAAATAATCGGTCGCGGGCGCTTTTGAAGCTGAGATGAGGGCTTAGCCGAGTCTCGAGTAATGATAGGGTGGGCGGCGAACCCAATGGATCGGGGTCAGCTTCATCTAGTGTCTTTGAAGACGCGCCAGTTTGGCTTAATTCATCGGCTGTGGAAATCGGCGTGACTTGATAGATGAGTAAGTCGTCTTGTTGATTAAGGTTTTCGATCCTGAATCGATTTTGATCGATGTCTGATACTAAGTCCCCAGATTTGAATATCGCTCGCGTGAGTGGCGCGTTTTGAATCATGTACTTGCGAGCGACACCGTCACTGAGAAAGTGAATTTCCACTGTTCGATGGTCTAGGTTTTCGACTATTCCTAGTCCTAATTCTGGTTCGGTGTCGCTGATCCAGCGTTGACCAAGCGAAAATGGTGATCCCATCGTTTTATAGATCCTCTACGTAGAACGACTTAGGGAAGCTCTCAACAAAAAGATTCCCAATAAAAAGGCGCGCCATCTTAGCGCAAATTAGAGAAATAATCATCGACAGTTTTGTAATGTTTAGTGAACCAGGAGTACTATGTAATATCTTTTAATTTCAATCTATTAAGGTTTGTATGTGAATTAAATTTAGAGTCGCTAGAATGCGTGTCTTATGCTATATCCGTCAGGTTGAGCGATCTTTTTAGCTGAGATAGGAATATTTGATCCCAGTAGTGGAATTCTGTAGATTGCAATCTGATCACTCATTGAAAAAAAAATACTTAATTTGTTACTTTGCTCTTATTTTAGGCTAAGACTATGGCTATTCCAGTTCGCTTCTTTCAACGGTTTCAGAACTGTGTTGCGATGGGCCGTGCGCCATCGATTGTTTTACTCCTGTTGCTGAGCTTTTTTCAGGTCAATATTGCCCAAGCCGCGAGTCAATATGAAGGTGGGCGGAACAGTTTTGGCCGCTATCAAGGAATGGGCACGCTGACCCAATCCAGCGGTAAAGTGTACCGAGGATATTGGCAGGATGGTCGCAGAGAGGGACAAGGGACCCAGGTTTTTTCTAATGGCGAACGTTATACCGGCGCATGGAAAAATAACAAGCCTGATGGCAATGGCACCAAAGCCTTTGCTAATGGTGATCGTTATGAAGGCGAATGGTCGATTGGAAAAATGAATGGCTATGCCGTGTATTCCTATGCCAATGGTGATGTGTACGAAGGTCAATTTGAGACTGGTCTTTTAAATGGCAACGGCAAACTGACCCGAGTGACTGATGACATCTTCACCGGCAATTGGGTCGATGGTGAATTAGCAGGCGTAGGGGCTGCAAGGCTTGCCAATGGAGATCGATATTGGGGTAGTTTTAAAGCATGGGATTTTCATGGCATTGGCGAAATGGTTTTCGCTAATGGCGAAAATTATCGAGGTAGCTTTGCGCAAGGAAAAGTGCATGGAAGAGGTGTGTACCACTACCGAAATGGTGACATTTATAAAGGCCGCTTTATTTGGGGCGTACGTTTTGGACGCGGGGTGTTAACTGATCAACGGGGTAACTCCTACGAGGGACACTGGCGTGAAAATAACAAAGACGGAGCAGGCGAAGAGCGATTAATTATTGGTGAACATTACATTGGTGAATTTAGCGTCGGAAAACGTCACGGTAAAGGCTTATTGGTCGATTCTGATGGCACTAGTTACGAAGGCTATTGGAAGCAAGGGCGGCTGTCAGGGGACGCATTAGTTACTTTTCAAGGCGGAAACACCTTCGCGGGTCATGTCGAAGAAGGCCTTTCTCACGGCATAGGCGAATGTGGGGATGGCAATATCATTACTCGTTGCGAATATGAGCAAGGGCAACGTCTCCTTGTCCCTGCACGAAAAGTGGTTACGAAAAATATTGCTCACGATGAGGGCGAAGCGGATTTAGTCCGAGCCCGTACCCCCACTTTTGGCGGTGTTGCGCACGACGTCTTGCCTAAAAATACTAAGCTTGTAACGGAAAGTTACGACACGTTTGTATCATTCGAACACGGCTTTTCAGATCAACCCAAGTTCTATACCCAGCAGGGTATCTCTCTTAACTACGATAAAAACAAAAACAAGCTTGAAGTGATTGCAAGCGCTGATGGCTATTGGTTGAGACTGTATGTGCCTAATTTTCGAGGGGCGGGGGTTTATCAGCTTTTAAGTCGTCAGGCTGAAACTGGCGACATAGGCAGCGAGTATTACCAAACTTCAGACGATTTTCCGGGGGTTATTCGTATTACTGAGTCCAAAGATGGAATTTTGGAAGGTCGGTTCGAATTTTTTGCCTATCGCCAAAATGGCGGAAATATTGCCCAGGGGCAGCATATTCGCAAAGGTCAGTTTTTGATTGATCGCACTGAGTTAGAGCAACGAAAACGGGACACGGGCCCAGCGCATAGCGTGGCGGATGTCTCGTCGCCATTAATGTAATTAAGCGAGACTATACTGCAAACTGCAAACTGCAAACCGCAAATTATACCTCAAGCTAGACCTTAACTAGACCCAAACTAGACCCAAACTAAGTCAAAGGAAACCACGCATGGAGTTGCCCTCGATTTCTGTTTCTGAATTATTAAGCCAGTATCAACAAGAAAATATTAAGCGTATTAAGTTGGGTGTCACTGACATCGATGGTGTTATACGTGGCAAATATATCAATCTGGATAAATTTAAATCGGTTGCGAATAGCGGCGCTGGTTTTTGCGACTGTGTACTAGGCTGGGATGTGAATGATCAGCTTTACGATAACGTTTCGTTTACTGGCTGGCATACCGCTTTCCCTGATGCACTGTATCGCTTAGATCTTAAGTCACAGAGAAGGCTGAGCTTAGAAAATAATACGCCCTATTTTATTGCTGAATTTGTCCAAGAGGATGGACAAAGCGGACATCCTTTGTGCCCCCGAAGCCTTTTGAAAAAGATTCTCTCTAAAGGCAAAGCGATGGGCTATGCAGTGAACCTCGCTTTTGAATACGAATTTTTTGTCTTTAAGGAAACCGCTGCGTCTATTCGAGAAAAGAATTACCGCAATTTAACACCGCTTACCCCCGGGAATTTCGGTTATTCCATGCTACGGGCTTCCAGTGAGTCTGATTTATTTCATCAGCTGATGGATTACTGCATTGACTTGGATTGCCCCATTGAAGGGTTGCACTGTGAAACCGGGCCCGGAGTGTGGGAGGCGGCTCTGCAGGTGGATGAGGGCTTGCGGGCGGCAGATAAGGCGGTGTTATTTAAAACGTTTAGTAAGGCGTTTTTCCAAAAGCAAGACTGTGTGGCCACATTTATGGCGAAATGGTCGATGGATTACCCTGGGCAAAGTGGACATCTGCATCAATCTTTGGTGGATAAAAATAGCGGCAAAAGTGTTTTTTATGATTCAGCTGCCGAGCACTCAATGTCTAAAGTGATGACCCATTACGTCGCAGGCGTGCAAAAGTACATGCGACCTTTTTTGGCCATGTATGCGCCCACTATTAACAGTTACACCCGGCTTGTAAAAGGGGCTTGGGCGCCCACTGCCGCTACTTGGGGGGTTGAGAATCGAACTGCCGCGTTAAGAGTGATTCAAGGCTCTGAATCGTCTCAGAGGATGGAGTTTCGCATTGGGTCCGCCGATGCCAACCCTTATTTGGTGGCGGCTGCTAGTGTCGGCGCTGGCTTGCTGGGCATTGAAGAAGGTCTTAATTTGGAGGATGCCGTGCAAGGCAATGCCTATGAAAACCAGGATGCGTTAGCAGAGGCCTTTCAACTGCCGAGCAATTTACGCGATGCGGGGCGCTTGTTCAATCAATCTAATGCGGCTCGATCACTGTTTGGTGATGATTTTGTTGATCATTTCAGTGCCACCCGAGAGTGGGAATGTCGAGAATACGAACGCCATGTAAACGATTGGCAGCTTGAGCGATATTTCGAGATTATCTAATACAGTTATTTCTTCGGATGCTGAGCGCTTTTTTGTAACAAGCACCTAAGATTAATTTCATAACAAGCACTTATGATTAATAAGAAGGGAATAATTGAATGGTCGCTGAATATTCTTTTCCAACCACGATTCTTGTAGGGCAAGGCGCTGGAGACGCTTGGATTAACAAGATCAATCCAAACCCTCAGCAACATTTTCTAATCGTCACCGATAAAACTATATTGTCTCTAGGCCTGTGTGACTGGCTCACCGAGTTACTTGATGGTCATCAATGTCAGTACAGTGTGTTTGCTGATATTCACGCTAATCCAATCCAGGAAGACGTTAAAAAAGGGGTGCAGGTTTATAGCGATTCAGCCGCAACAGCCATTATTGCGTTTGGAGGCGGGGCGGCAATCGATGTTGCCAAGGCGATTAAATTGGAGCTGGCTTATCCGGGCGGGATAGAACAGTTTCAGCGCGACGAGCAGCCTTGGGAACAAGCACTTCAGGCCTCGATTGATTGTTATGCTTTTCCAACCACGGCAGGAACTGGCAGTGAAGTGGGGCGCTCGGCGGTGATAATTTTGGAAAGTCAGAAAGATAAAACCGTGCTTTTTCACCCTCAAATTATTCCTGATATTGCGGTGTTAGAGCCTAAATTAACCCAGGGTTTACCTCAAGCAATTACCGCGGCCACTGGAATAGACGCTTTAACGCATTGTTTAGAAGCTTATCTCGCGCCCGACATACATCCTATTTGTGATGGAATTGCGTTGCAAGGAATGGAGTTGGTGTTGCAGTTTTTACCTAGAGCCTATTGCGATGGCGATGACCTAGAAGCTCGAGAAAAAATCCAATTGGCGGCGAGTATGGGAGCGATTGCGTTTCAAAAAGGGTTAGGGATGGTGCATTCTATGGCGCACCCGCTGTCCGCCTATTTTAACATTCATCATGGCTTGGCCAATGCGCTGGTGATCAGCCAATGTCTTCACTTTATTGAACAACAAAATTTGCATGCGGATGAACATAAAAAACTACACACACTGAACGATCTTTTTAAAGGTCAGGAGTGCCATCAGGCAGTGTTATCGAAAACAATGGCTAATTTTGTGGCGTCTCTAGGGATTTCTCCGGGATTAAATCCGCACGGTGTGAATCAGGATGAYTTACCTTTACTGGCAGAAGCAGCTTACCGAGATCCGTGCACGGAAACTAATATCATCGCTGTGGATCAGGCTCAGTTYTTAGCGGTGTATAAGGCTGTACTCTAAATCAAAACCAAAACCAAAATTGAAATTGAGATAGCTTAGCTCGGGTTATCAGCTTGAGAGCAGAGCAACTTGAGTTTGGCTTAGTGTGTTAATCAACAATGGCTTGGAGGAAGAGGTGCCGATTGCGATATTAAAAACAGATTCTGTTTTGCCTCAGTTTAAGGATCAATACGGCGAATACCCGCAAATGCTTGAGCGCTTGATTGGAACTTTACGAGCAGATTTAGAATTTAAAACGTATGATGTTGTGGCTGGAGATTACCCGCAGAATCCATCTGAATTTGACGGCTTTTTTATAATGGGAAGCAAGGCCAGTGTTTACGATTCTGATCCCTGGATTCAGCGGCTCGGAGAATATATTCAGAAACTCTATGCTGAAAAAAGAAAAATAGTTGGGGTTTGTTTTGGCCATCAATTATTAGCGCATGTGTTAGGCGGGCGCACGGAAAAATCTGAGAAAGGTTGGGGCGTTGGGGTGCATACTGCTAGAGTGATTAATCCTCAGGCCTGGATGCTATCAGACGGTTTAGAATTTAATCTATTAGTCAGTCATCAAGATCAAGTGACGACGTTACCTGATCACGCGGTTCATATTGCGAGTAATGAGTTTTGTCAGTATTCGATGTTTAGCATCGCTAATCATGTCTTAGGGATGCAGGGCCATCCAGAGTTTAGTGCCGCTTATGCACTGCAGCTGATGAATCTACGTCAGGAAAAGATTGGAACGGAAACTTTTCGTGAGGGCGTCAATTCTTTGTCTCAACCGACCCATGAATCAGTAATTACGCAGTGGATGATCCGTTTTTTGGAAGTCTAGTGCTTGTATCGTACTTAATAGAATCGTTCGATTGAATTTATCTACAAGCTAAATTTTGTTATATAAAAGGCGGTTTTTGAGCTGTGGCGCACATTTTTGCTGGTTTTTAATGCACTGGATTGCAGGGGGAATTACTGCTTAGATGGAGTTGTTATTTGGGTGGATTTACATTGCGTTTAAAATATTCTGCTGATACCTTAACACCTATCGCGGATCTATTTCCGTCACAGCTCAATTAGAATGAGCACTTGCCCGGCTGGTGGAACCCGGCAAAAGTTAATTAGTACTCCTATCCACAGGCCCCTTTTTAAGGGGCCTTTTTACTTTTAAAGAGTTACTTTTAAAGCGTTACTTTTTAACCTTCACTTTTTTAATTTTCTTTTTGATTTTCTTTTTAGTTCCTGCTGCCTTTCCAGACGCTTTCAACTTTTTAGGCCCTTTGTAGTTGCCAATTAATTCTTTGATTTTTCGGCGCTCAAATTTCTGTTTAAGAAACCGTTCTATGCCCGCCATTAGATTAAACTCAGTGGACATAATCAGCGTGATGGCTTTGCCTGTTTGACCTGCGCGCCCGGTTCGGCCAATTCGATGAACGTAAAGCTCCCCACGGCGAGGCATTTCAAAGTTGATCACCAAGTCCATGCCTTCAATGTCTAGGCCTCTTGAGGCTACGTCGGTGGCGATGATCACCTTGAGTTGATCGCGCCTCATTTTACTCATGACTAGATTACGTTGTTTTTGATCTTTATCGCCGTGCAACACTCCCGCACTGATGCCCTGCTGTTGCATTAGAGAGTAAAGCTGGTCTGTTTGTTCTTTTGAATTCGAAAACACTAAGCAGTGGCGATATTCTTCATTCTTAAGTAACCAGCACAGCAGTTGATATTTATGTCCTTTATCATCAGCAAAAATGATCTGCTGTTGGATGGATTTGTGCGGGTCGGATACTTTGTTTAATTCAACCACTGTGGGATCGGTAAGGAGCTTCTCTGCCAGTCCGCGAAGGGTTTTACTCGCCAGAGTGGCTGAGTAAAGCTGGGTTTGTTCGCGATTGGCACAATGCTCGGAAATCGCAATTATTTCATCGCCAAAGCCCATGTCGAGTAGTCGATCAGCCTCGTCAAGGATCAGCATGTTCACTTCGCTAAAATCCAGTAAGTCCCGGGCTAGAAGTTCGGACAGCCTGCCTGGAGTAGCGATTAGAAGCTGAGGCGGCTGTTTGATGTACTCGATTTGTTTCTTGATGTCGGTACCACCGCCTATCAAGCCGAGTTTAATCTTGGTGTAGCGTGCAAATAGTTTGGCTTGTCGAAGTACCTGCTGGGCGAGTTCACGCGTAGGGACGAGTATTAGAGCCAGAGTTGCATCGCTTTGGCAGGCGAGAAGCCTTTCTAGGGTGGGCAATAGGTAAGCGACTGTTTTACCGCTGCCTGTTTCGGCGCTGACAAAGAGGTCTTGGCCGTCGAGAGCGGGATCTATGGTTTCTTTTTGGACTGGTGTGAGGGTTTTAAAGCCTGCCTCGGAAATGGCTTGGATCAGGCTGTCGTCAAGGTCTGTATACAAAATGGTGCTTCCACTGAATTATTTGGCCGCATTTTATCAGAGAGTGGCGAGGGTGGTTGGTTTTATTCGCTATGGTTCATTCAATTAGGCTATTAGGATAGCTGATATTAAGGTAATCGTGCTTAGCTGCGAGCCTTTGCTCGCCATTAGCTCATTCTTCGTCATTACTGGACCCTCTGTTATTCCTCATCCCTGCCATTACCTCGTCCTCTGTTATTGCCTCATCTCTCCCCTGTGTCATATCCGCACCCATCCGTCATTCCCGCGAAGGCGGGAATCCATCTAATTTGAGAAACAACTAGCCTGGCACAGTAAGGGCTAAAAGAATAAAACAAACTTTTGTTAATCTTCAGAAAATAAAAATTAATGGGGTTCGTTGATTTATGCCCTAAATCCGATGGATTCCCGCCTTCGCGGGAATGACGGGGAGAGGCTGGGAATGGATAAGGATTAGATAAGGATTGGATAGGCACGAGCGGGCAGGAGCCTGAAATCAAAGGGCCGGCCGAGAACAGGGCGGTTGTTGCTGGGTTTGTTAGGGCTTCGGGAGTAAGTATTTTTGCATTAAATACTTACTTGGGTAATAAAGTAATAAAATCATTCCGAGAATAATGATGATGACCGGTAATGCGATTTTTTGAATAATGGAAAACAAAGATGCCGCGGCAACAAGATCACTGTGCCGGCCATTAATATCTGCGGACAAGTTCGAATAGGATACTTTTTCCACCGCTCCGTAAGGCGTGTCTTGATAGCGCTTTTTTGAGGTATCGTAATAACTGGCGTAAGTTGATATTCCCACCGTGTTAAACGCAAGATAGATTCGGTAAACCTGTTCCGATTGGCCCCAGGCATTAATGCGCTTTTTGATGTCTTTGTTTATCACAATGGCGTCTGCAGTACTGGCATTAGAGAGAATAAACCGAGCTTCAGAAAAATGACTGGATTGGGTCCACACTAAAAACAGAATCAGTGGCAAGGTAACGATTAGGGTTAGGAGTGAGGGCAGCAACTTAATATTTTGTTGCGCTTTGGTACTGAGCGAGGGTCGAATAGCATTGCTTCTACTCATGTGAATGTTAATCATGGATCAATCCCTCGCAAAATGTTGCTGGCATCTCTAGACACTGCT
Organism: Moraxellaceae bacterium; assembly: GCA_002401525.1. Lineage (GTDB taxonomy): Bacteria > Pseudomonadota > Gammaproteobacteria > Pseudomonadales > UBA3067. The sequence goes on from NVTH01000022.1 coordinate 25,020, forward strand.
GTCTATATTTCTAGCCGGTCAGGTAAGGCATTACTTTAGGTGAAAACCCTCGAATGGTCTGTGACGTAACAATTAAATCTTGTTTGGGGCTTTACGCCATGATCTCTGACTATTCTGTTTGTGATTCAGTTCGAGTTCTCTAAATCGTGTTTGCTTCCAAGGTTAGTAGAGGAAATTGCTTTTGTATCGTTTCAGTAACGATTGTGTAATGGTTTGTAATTGAAGCGTACTGTTTTTTCTGCGCGAGTGCGCTGTTGATTAGTGGTGCAGTTAGAGAGAATTTGAAATGCCTGAACAAGTGGAATGTGTGGTGATTGGGGCAGGCGTTATTGGCTTAGCTGTGGCGAGACAATTATCTCAGTCAGGTAGAGAGGTGTTGATTTTAGAGCGTGAGGATCAATTTGGAACTCAGTTAAGCAGTCGAAACAGCGGTGTAATTCACAGTGGAATTTATTATCCGAGTCATTCCTTAAAGGCGTCACTTTGCCTGCAAGGGAACGCTTTGTTGTATCGATTTTGCGAGCAAAGAAAGGTGAATTATTCTCGCTATGGAAAACTAATTGTGGCTACTCATGAAAGCCAGCTTGAATCATTACGACAGCTTCAGTCTCTTGCGAGTATTAATGGGGTGAAGGGAGTTGCATGGTTGGGAAGGGATGCGGTGAGTGATCTGGAGCCTGAAGTGCAGTGCATTGCTGCCTTACATTGCGCATCGACTGGGGTGGTGGATGTTTATGAGTTGATGTTGGCATTATTGGGAGACGCAGAGCGGGCTGGGGCGGTTCTTTCTTTAGGCTCCGAGGTTAACAAAATTAGCGTTGAGAATTCTCAATTAGAGGTCGATGTAGTCAGTAATGGCGCGATCACGTTGCGAGCAAAAGAGGTGGTTAATTGCTCGGGATTATCTGCACAACGTGTGGCGTTAACATGTGCGGCGCTTTCTTCAGATATGGTGCCGGAGGTTTTTTATGCGAAAGGAAATTATTATTCATACGCGGGGAAAAGCCCTTTTCAGCGATTGGTTTACCCCATGCCAAATCAAGAAGGATTGGGGATTCATGCGACTGTGGATTTAGGCGGGCAGTTACGTTTTGGGCCCGATGTGGAGTGGGTGGATGAGGTGGACTTTAAGGTCAATGAGGCGTGTTCTGAACGCTTTATTAACAGTATTCGGGAATATTGGCCGGGAGTTAATCCTAGCGCGTTAACGCCAGACTTTGCTTCAATACGGCCTAAAACGGTGGGCCCTGGAGCTAATTCAGGGGATTTCTGGGTGCAGGTGCCTGCGGATCACGGGGTGGCGGGGCTTTATAATCTGTATGGCATTGAATCGCCGGGACTTACTTCCTGTATGGCGATCGCAGAATATACGGTTCAGAAAATGGACAAAGCACGCTAGTTGGCCTGCGTGCTTGATTCTTTATCAGTTGCTATTAGAGGATATCTCGAACCAATCGCACGGCGTTTACTTCAGCTCGACTGCTTATCTCTGATGCCCCGTCGAAAAAGTTTACGCTCCAAGAACCTAAAGGGGTTTCTCCACTAGGGGCACTAATGCTGGAAGTGGATGACCAGTAGATAGTGTTCTCGGTTTCTGGGAAACGATCGATATTAATTGAGGGATTAAAGCAGGCTTCTTCTACAAGGGAGCGTAATTCCTTGATATTTGGGAGCCGCCAATCGGCGTGCCCTGCGAACCCACCATTGGAATTTAAAACGGAAGGGCTAGAAAGCGCTTCAGGCCAGTTACTTTTTACTAGTCCACCGTCACAAAGAGAATCACCGTAAGTTTGCCCTTCGCTGCACTGGATCCACATAAGACTGCTGGCAATGTCGGTGATCGTGCCGTTGCCGTTATCGAGTAGTTGTCCGTTAGGAGTGGAAAACTCCTCTTCGATAATAGCTGTCTCGCAGGCTGCATTCGTTAACGACGAAATAAATAGGATTGAGCCGGTCACTAAAATTGATATAAAATTTTTCATGTTTGAAAACCTAATGGAATGCCTTGGATTATTTAAGGAGCGGGTGAGTCGCATATTCGATCACTTAGTCGCCACCGCTTACAAGCCTTACAAATACCTCATCATTTCGGTCGAGTATAAGGGCTGTACCGATTCCGAAGTGGATTGCCCAAGCTTGCTCATTGGATATGGCGCTTGAATTCGTCGCCCAATAAGAGGACATGACCGTGTTCGGGAAATAGTTGTTATCGATGCTTGGTTGGCCTGAATCTGAATTGATATTAAGATTAACTAAGGTCTCTAACTC
>NVTH01000023.1 GCA_002401525.1 Moraxellaceae bacterium
CGAAGGAAAGTACACAATGGCTGATGTTTTGATTACTGTCGATGCAGGAAATCTTTGGCAAGCGGCCGAGCAAGGCTTACTAGTCAAAGTCGAATCTGAAATTTTGGACGATCAAATCCCTGCCCATTTACGCGATCCTCAGGGGCGTTGGTACGGATTGTCTGTCCGTGCTCGAACCATTGTCTATGCCACCGATCGTGTGACGCCGGCAGAACTCAGTACTTATGAGGCGTTGGGTGAGCCGCAATGGAAAGGTCGCTTGTGTTTAAGAACCTCGAAAAAAGTATATAACCAGTCACTCGTGGCGACGATGATTGAGAGTCTCGGGGAAACGCAAGCGGAAGCGGTGGTGAAATCTTGGGTTGCAAATTTGGCAACGCCGGTTTTTTCCAATGATTCTAAATTAATGCAATCCATTAGCGCCGGCCAATGTGATGTGGGGATTGTGAATAGTTATTATTTCGGTCGCCTACAAGATAAAGACGCGAATATTCCCCTGGCGTTGTATTGGCCCAATCAAAAGGATCGTGGCGTACACATTAATATTTCGGGGGCGGGCATTACTCGTCACAGTAAAAATCCAGAGAACGCGTTGCGTTTATTGGAGTGGCTTGCGTCTAAAAAAGCGCAGGGTGAAATCGCGGCATTGAATAAAGAATTCCCTGCGAATCCTAATGTGCCTCCTGCGCCCCAAGTAGTGTCATGGGGCACGTTTAAAGCCGATACCATTAATGTCGAAGTGGCGGGTAAGCTTCAAGTGGACGCGATTAAATTAATGGATCGCGCGGGTTATCGCTAGATTATTGTTATTTTTTAGTTCTTTTTTGAATTCTTTTTATAGCGGCGTCCTTAACTTATTCTTTCGGCGTACGAGGTGCCAGTTTGTCTTTGCTTGTAAGGCGTTTATTTCCTTTCATTGGTGGCGGTCGAATTGCGGTGGTGATGCCAGCCTTTGTGGTGTTAGTGCCGTTGTTTGTGGTGGGGCTTTCTTGGCTCGATATAGACGCTAGTATTTGGCGCCACTTATTAGACACTAACTTTTTTGAGATCGTTAATAATACCCTGGTACTCGTAGCGGGTGTGGCGGTAGGGGTTTTTGTGATTGGTGTGAGTCTGGCGTGGCTTACGTCCATGTACGAATTCCCTGGGCGAAAGGTGTTTGATTTTGCGTTGATGCTGCCCTTGGCGATTCCGACTTACGTGCTGGCTTTTGTGTTTGTGGGTATTTTTGATTACACCGGTCCAGTGCAAGGCTTGCTGCGCGATTTATTTGGAAGAGGGCATTGGTTTCCAAATGTAAGAGGGACATTGGGGGTCGTTACGGTGATGACCTTGGTGTTATACCCGTACGTGTATATGTTGGCGAAGTCTGCATTTCAAGCTCAAGGTCGTGGCGTAATGGAAGCGGCGCGGGTCTTGGGGAAAGGACCTTGGGGCAGTTTCTTTTCGGTGGCTTTGCCTATGGCTCGGCCTGCCATTGCCGCGGGCATGGCGCTGGCGTTAATGGAAACGTTGGCGGACTTTGGTGCGGTCTCAATTTTTAATTACGACACCTTCACTTCTGCGATTTACAAAGCGTGGTACGGTTTTTTTAATATCGCTACGGCGGCTCAATTGGCATCGATTTTATTATTATTCGCGCTGTCGGCGTTGCTGCTTGAAGGGCGCACTCGTAAAGGCAAAAAAATAATTCAGCAGCACCGGGTACAAAATCGAATCCCCTTACGAGGCGTGAATGCGTGGTTAAGCAGCGTGTGGTGCTTAGTGATTTTAGTGATTGCTTTTATTGTTCCGGTAGGTCAATTAATTGTGTGGGGCATTGAGATATCGGCAGAAGAGTTGAATTCTCGTTATTGGGATTTGTTAGGGTATTCCATGTTGTTGGCTTTAAGCGCTGCAATGATTACCTTATTGACGGCATTTTTGTTAGCGTATTTTAGCCGTGTTTATTCGGAGACCTGGATTAAAGGGCTGACTCGCATTGCCACTTTAGGATACGCGTTGCCGGGCTCGGTGTTGGCGGTGGGCATTATGATCAGCTTTACGGTGATCGATAATACGTCGACCTTTATCAATGAATCGATTGGATGGGCGGTACTGCCATTATTAGTCGGTAGTGTGGTGGCGTTATTGCTGGCTTATTTGGTGCGCTTTATGGCCGTTGCGTTCGGGCCTATTGATACCAGTTTAGAGCGCATTAAACCCAGTATTCCTGAAGCGGGTAAGAGTCTTGGTGAATCTTCGCTGGGGGTGTTGTGGCGTATTATTTTGCCCATGCTGACCCCAGGGTTATTGACGGCTGGATTGTTAGTGTTTGTGGATGTAATGAAAGAGATGCCTGCGACCTTGCTTTTGCGACCCTTTGGTTGGGACACTTTTGCGGTACGCATTTTTGAATTAACCTCGGAAGGTGAATGGCAAAGAGCTGCGATTCCTGGGTTGAGCTTAGTACTCATAGGCTTGCTGCCAGTGATGATCTTGATGAAACGATCCAGTCGGAAGTAACTATAGAGGTAACCATAGAAGTAACCATGGAAGTAACCATAGAAGTAACTATAAATGCATCGTTTCAATGGTGGGAATAGATCGCATTGAATTCCATGTTATAAAATATTGGTTTGGTTCTTGAATTGATTTCCTAAATTGTTTTTTTACGGCCGCTTGGCGCAGATAAGCAATATATAAAAACCCCCTCGGCCATTTTACTATTTAGCCGCGCTGGTTTATGGGTTTGTGATGAATCGGCTTATGTACTCAGCCTGTATTATTACGCCAGATTTTATTTTGGTGGCCAATTAAAAGTAACCATTGGTTTCAGTATGTTATTCATATTAGGCCTATGATGTCGTTGTGATACTGTTTTTAAATGCCATTTTATTTATTTATTGAGCTCTGTGTGGATGCGTTTTTCTTTCTTTAGTCTATCTATCAAGGCTGTGATGACTTATTTTTAGTTTGTTTTAGGGCGTCATTATTTCTGGACTGGTGAGTCGTTCTATGTTCGAATGGCTGGCCAAAAATAACCAGACCAATAAATAATTAGTTAAAACAAATGAAACTGGAGTCGCAGCATGAAATTATTTCCGTCCTTTACTAACGGCATACTCGCGGGTGTTATCACCGCTTGTTGTGCTTTTCAGGCTAATGCCGCTGCTGATGACACGCTATCGGCTGCGCGAGATATGCAATTGGCGATTGTTAAAGGCAGCGCTATTGAAAAAGTGTTGGGCCAGTCCAGCGATGATTATTCGGTGATGGTTTTTAACGGCACTGAGTTGGCGCCCATTCCGTTTCAGTTTGATGACCTTAATGACAAAGGTTTTCCCTACGTACCGGGTGGAAGTTTAGCGATCGAAGGGCAAGAAGGCATTATTGAGGCCCAGGATGAGCTGGTTTTTATGATTCGTGACAGCGGCTCGAAGGCTGAAGCGGATGCGCTTGCTGCAGTAGAAGGCGAGGTTGTCCTAGAGTTAGAATTGAAAGATTTAAATATCCAGCGATATGCTTACTTGGTGAAGGGAAATGCGAGTCGCAGCGATGTGCATTACACCCACTACAATCAAGAAACTGGTTTTATCAAAACCGATCATTTTACGTTAGAAACAGACCCCGATAATATTTTTGTTTGGGCCGATTTGATGTACGAAGGTTACGAGCCGCAGAAGAGTATTTGGGATACTATGAAAATCCGCATCCACGCCCGGATGGGATTTCTAAAAACCACCCTTTCGAATCGATTTATTCCCAGTGAAGTGGTTGCTGTTAAAAATGGCGCGGTGCGCACCATTATTTCTGTGGACGCGACGATTGCTTTATTTGGAGTTGAATTAGCCAGTGCCGGTGCTAACGTGACGGTGACGAGCCAGACCTTGCAATTCCCAGTGCATATCACGGTGCCTAAGGCGGCTAATATCCTTTCTGATTTTAACATTGATATTTCCTTGGATTTCCATGAAATGGACGGTGTTCAGATTCGCAGTGGTGCAGGATCCAAAGAGCCATTGGTAGCGGGGAAGGACGGCATTGGTGCCGGAGCAGAGCCCAAAGACCTGGCTTTGAGTGTTGAGGAATCTTGGTTAACGGGTACAACTCAGCAAGGTTGGGACATCATTGCGTTTTTCGTGGGATCTAAAAACTTCGCGCCTGATCTAGATGTACTTTATTTTGATCATGGTCGTGATAGTGAAGAAGATAGCCCGGAGCGATACGATGGCAGCTATCCTCAGGTGGGTTATATCGTGAATGAATTGCCTGTGGGAGAGGCCATCGTGATTGGAATCGACTTATATTTTGACGATGGCTTTTGGGCGGATGGAAATCTAGAGACTTCAGTCAAAGAACTTCAGAACCCTATTGCTGTGATCGCTCATACTCCTGACGGGATAGCGAGCACTGGGCTTGCGAGTAATGGCCTAGCGAGTAGTGTTAGCGAGTAGTTAGGCTAGCGAGGTTATTGCTGCAGTATCAACAAGGCCGCTTTTGAGCGGCTTTGTTTTGCTTGCTCTAATCTGCGGCTCGATTCGCTCGAAATTCGCCGTTTTCTTGAAAAATTTTTGATCCGATCATACCCTCACTAGTGTTCGCCATTGCATCGGGTTAGAATGCGCGCCAATTCCGGTGTGATTCTGAACCAACCTAAGCATTTTCAAGCCTTTATATTTTTGTCTGTAGTTTTTCAATTTATAGCGTGATTCTATTTTGCTTTCGTTGATTGGGGCTGTATTAGATTGAGTCATTGATGCTGAAGAGGGTTGGCTTATATTCGGTTAGATTGTAAATTCGTTCACTTGGCTATTAATGGGTATGGGTAATAAAACTGTAATATATCAACGACATGTTGATGCAGGTGCGAAAATTGTTGATTTTGGTGGCTGGGATATGCCGATTCACTACGGTTCGCAAATTCAGGAACATCACCAAGTCAGGCGTGATGCGGGAATATTTGACGTCTCTCATATGACCGTTGTGGACATTCGTGGTGAGCAGGCGAAGGGTTTTTTACAGTCTTTGCTCACGAATGATGTGGCGAAATTAACCTCATACGGCCAAGCGCTGTACACCGCAATGTTGAATGAAAAGGGCGGCGTGCTAGATGATCTCATTGTGTATTTCCTGGGTGATTATTATCGCTTGGTGGTGAATTGCGCTACTCGAGAAAAAGACCTTGCGTGGATCAATGAACAAGCTAAGAATTTTGAAGTTGAAGTAGAAGAGCAGCCGGAACTAGCGATATTGGCTTTGCAGGGGCCTAATGCACGGACCAAATTGCAGGGCATTGTAGACCAAGATTTTGCTCAGACGGTGGAGCAGCTGGCGGTTTTTAGTGGTGAATTTTGCAACGCTTGGTTTGTAGCCCGCACTGGATACACTGGTGAAGACGGCGTCGAAGTTATTTTGCCTCAAGCCGAGGCGGGCGCTTTCTGGGATCGATTAGTGGACGCTGGATTTGCGCCTACAGGATTGGGCGCGCGGGATACCTTGCGTTTGGAAGCGGGCATGAATCTCTATGGCTTGGATATGGATGAGTCGGTATCGCCGCTGCAATCGAATATGGCGTTTGCGGTATGTTTCAAAGACGAAAGCCGAGATTTTGTAGGCAAACAGGCGTTGCTGGAACAAAAGCAGCAAGGGCTTAAAGAGCGCTTGGTTGGGTTGGTGATGCAGTCTCGAGGGGTGCTTCGTTCTCATCAAGTGGTGGTTTGTGACGACGGTTCACGGGGTGAAATTACCAGTGGAAGCTTTTCACCAAGCTTGGAATATTCCATTGCATTAGCGCGAGTACCGTCCACTATTGGCAATACTGCGGAAGTTGAAATTCGCGGCAAACGAATGCCTGTTGAGGTGGTGAAGCCACCATTTGTAAGAAACGGGAAAAAAGTCTATAAATCTCTAGGCTAATGCTGAGGGGTTTGATTCGCTGGCGGACTGATACGTCAAGCGCATTCTGTCACCAGATTAGGTCACTAAATTCAGGTCAAAGGGGAAGAAAACAATGAGCAACACGCCCAATGAATTAAAATATATGACTACTCATGAGTGGTCTAGGGTTGAAGGAAATACGGTCACGGTAGGCATCAGCGATCATGCCCAAGAAGCGATGGGTGATCTTGTTTATGTCGAACTTCCAGAAGTGGGTGCTGAAGTGAACGCACATGAAGAAGCCGGCGTGGTGGAGTCGGTGAAAGCGGCGTCCGATATTTATGCGCCGGTGACAGGGAAAATTATTGAAATTAATGACGCGTTAACCGACGCGCCTGAAACTGTTAACAGCCACCCTTACCACGATGGTTGGATGTTTAAAATAGAAATGACAGACCCTTCTGAGTTAGAAGCCTTGCTGAGCGCTGACGATTATATTGCTCAAGTTGAAGCGGAAGACGATTAGTAGTTAGCACCCAGAAAAACGTTGGCATCGCTGCTAACGTGCCAAAGATTTTTAAAACCTAAGAGCTGCACGCACCCTGGATAGGGTCGGCCTGCGGTTCTTTTTTTATTACTGTTTGAGGAGCCTTATGCCCTATATTCCCCACACAGAAAAGGATATTCAGGAAATGCTCGATACCATTGGTGTCGAGAGTATTGAACAACTTTTTGATGAAGTGCCCGCCGAGTTAAGAAATGGCGAATTGAATAACGTCCCGCCGGGAGCTTCCGAGATGGAAGTGACGGCGTTGATGAGTGAGCGCGCACGCCAAGACGATGGGGTATTGAACTTTATTGGGGCCGGCGCTTACGAGCATCATATCCCAGCGGCGATATGGGATATCGCTGCGCGGGGTGAGTTTATGACTGCTTACACTCCTTATCAGGCGGAAGCCAGTCAAGGGACCTTGCAGTTAATCTACGAATATCAGTCGATGATGGCGCAATTAACCGCCATGGATGTGTCCAATGCGTCCCTCTATGATGGTGCTTCGGCCCTTGCTGAAGCGACGCTGATGGCGGTGCGGGCCCAACGTAAATCCAAATCGCGAAAGCTTTTGGTGTTGGGTTCGGTGAATCCTGCCTATCGCGAAGTGGTTGAATCGATCGTTAAGAACCAGCACATTGAATTGGTGGAAGTGGGTTTTGATGAGGCTTCCGGGGTGGTTGATGTTGAGCAATTGGCTCAGTATTCCGGTCAGGATTTTGCGGGACTGATTGTGTCTCAACCGAGTTTTATCGGTACCTTAGAGGATGTGGATCGCCTTACTGATTGGGCTCACAGTAATAATATGTTGCTGATTGCCGCAGTCAATCCTACCTCCTTGGCGTTGCTAAAACCGCCAGGTGAATGGGGTGAAACGGGGGCGGATATTGTGGTGGGCGAAGGTCAGCCATTGGGGATTCCCTTGGCTTCGGGCGGCCCTTATTTTGGGTTTATGTGCTGCAAGATGGCCTATGTTCGTCAAATGCCCGGGCGCATTATTGGTAAAACCGTCGATCAAGACGGGCGTCCTGGWTATGTATTAACGCTGCAAGCTCGGGAGCAACATATTCGTCGCTCCAAAGCGACTTCCAATATTTGYACCAAYCAAGGTTGGGCGGTGACCGCGGCCACTATATACATGAGCTTGCTCGGAGCTAAGGGCTTGCACGGTGTGGCCTTGGCTTGTCATAGTAAATTAACCCAACTGCTGTCTTGTCTCACTGAGATTCCAGGCGTGACGCTGCGTTTTAACAGCCCGAATTTCCATGAGGCAGTGATTCAGCTGCCCTGCGATGAAAACGAAGTGATTCACCAGTTGGCGTCGCGCAAAATATCGGCTGGATTCGGTTTGAGTCAAACGCCTCTTCCAGGGCTGAAAAATTGTTTGTTGGTGTGCGCGACAGAAACTAAAACCGATGCTCAAATCGAGCATTTTGCAGCGAGTTTAAAAAACGTGCTTGAATCGGTGGGGAGTGAATCATGCTAAATTACGAAATCAGTCAACCGGGTCGATGTGCCAGTGCCCAAGTGCCCCGGCTCTCGCCCCAGCAAAGCGCTCAAGCATCCTCCATTCCGGCAAATTTGCTACGCCAGAATCCTCCTCAATTACCGGCATTGTCAGAAATGCAGGTGGTGAGGCATTACACTAATTTATCTCGCAAGAATTTCTCAATCGACACGCAGTTCTATCCGCTGGGTTCTTGCACCATGAAGTACAACCCTCGCGGTGCTCATCGGGCGGCAAGTTTAAGTGGCTTTGCGAATCGTCACCCCTACGCGCCGCTAGAGTGCAGCCAGGGGTTCATGGCCTGTTTATTTGAGCTGCAGGAAATATTAAAAGACGTCACCGGCATGGAAGGGGTGTCATTAACTCCCATGGCGGGTGCTCAGGGTGAGTTTGCTGGCGTGGCGATGATTCGCGCCTACCATGATGCCCGCGGCGATGATCAACGCAGCGAAATTCTAATTCCTGAAACAGCCCACGGCACTAACCCTGCGACTGCAGTGATGTGCGGTTACAAGGTGCGGGAAATCCCCGTTAAAAGTAACGGCGACGTGGATGTGGAAGCGTTATCTGAAATGGTGGGGCCTCATACTGCAGGTCTTATGATGACCAATCCGTCTACTTGTGGCGTATTTGAACGAGACATTCAAACTGTGGCGCGTGTGGTGCACGAGGCCGGGGGCTTGCTTTACTACGATGGCGCTAATTTGAATGCGATTTTGGGTAAGGTCAAACCGGGAGACATGGGATTTGATGTTTTACACATGAATCTTCATAAGACCTTTGCGACTCCTCATGGCGGCGGCGGACCGGGTGCAGGACCGGTTGGAGTAAGTGAGCGCTTGCTAGAGTATTTGCCTCGGCCGACGGTAGGAATGCGAGATCAAGAAGGCAAACCGGCCTATTACTGGAAGGGCGAGTCGGAATTGCCGCAGTCCATTGGCCCGCTGTCTGCCTTTATGGGCAACGCTGGTGTGTTATTGCGCGCCTTTTTCTATGCCCGTGTATTAGGCCATGAAGGCCTGCATCGGGTGGGTGAATACGCAACACTCAATGCCAACTACATGATGGCGAAAATGCAGCAGGCAGGGTTTCAGTTGGCCTATCCTGAACGGCGTGCAACCCATGAGTACATTGTCACCTTAAGTCGCACTGCCAAGGAATTCGGCGTGACGGCGATGGATTTTGCCAAGCGACTACTGGATTATGGCTATCACGCACCCACCACTTACTTTCCTCTTTTGGTGCCGGAGTGTTTGCTGATCGAACCCACCGAAACTGAGTCCAAGCAGGAACTGGACGGATTCCTCGAAGCCATGAGTAAAATCTTATTGGAAGCAGAGCAAGACGCTGAACTCGTGCGAGGAGCACCCTATACCCAGCCTGTTAATCGCCTGGATGACGTTAAAGCGGCGCGAGAGCTTGATCTTGCCTGGATTAAGTCGGATCAGTAGGGATTAAGCGTTTAGCAGGAAATGTATAATTTTAGAGCGTTTTAATTTTGGCGGGGTGGGAGTTATAAGATCGACCCCATGTCGTCAAACCCCTCTTTAAGATTGTCGTAATCGTACTGACTCAAACCAATGTACTCCAGTATAGGGCTGCTGTACTTTTCCCAGTCGTGGTTGGTGTCTTGCTTGCCAAGTACTTGGTGAATGTCGCAGATGTCCTGGGCCATTTTAAGAATCGCCAGGAGGTTTTTCTTATTGCTTTCGTAGTGGAATCTTTTTTCAGCGTCGAAAATCGTGCTGAGATTGTATTGTTCCGCGATTAGTTCGCACAGGTGGCTGGGTAGATTCCAAGATTTGGCTACAAAATAGCCTACCACTGCATGATTGGTATTAAAGTGCCGATTCTCTGTGTCGATAATGCGCTCATCGGTGCCGGAGAACGCTTGTTCAATGATGTTGTTATAGTTGGAAAAGCGAGTCATTAGCAAGGGCATGCCACAGCAGTGGAAGAGGCCCAATGCATACGCTTCATCGACGTTTTGCAAGCCCACTTGCTTGGCAAGGGTTGCGGCGACTAAGGCGACATCCGTAGCGCTGTCCCAAAACCGGCTCATGGCGACAATGGCTTCGTCGCTAAGTTCGCTCTTAATGGCAAGCCCATTGACGATATTGACGATGCAATCTTTGCCTAATAATTCCACCGCTTGTTGAATCGAAGAAATTTTGTTGGCGAGCCCAAAATACTTGCTATTGACGACTTTCAGTACCGTGCCGGCAAGACCTATGTCTTGACGTATTAACTCCGCAATTCGATCTATGTCCACATTGGGAGCAGCTTGTTCCATGTGAATGTCCACCAACACCTGTGGTTGGGGGGGAACGCTAATTCCTTCCAACACTTGTTTAATATTTTCGTCTGATAAGGTGTTTGGCATTAAAAATTGCGAAAAAGCTCATGGTTACTAGTGGCTGTCCGTAGCGCTGCAAGGGTTTCAGTGCATGGGTCCCTGTAGTCAGTCTAGTTGAATATCACCGATTTTTGCCAGTTTGCGTGGCCMCAATATCAGGTTTATGGGGAAGAATAATTGAAGGCTAAAAATTTGCAGCGGAGTGACTGGCTGCCGTGGGATGTTGAGCAAGGTGGGTAGGGGAGCCCATGGCGTTGAAAAGCGTGGTCTCCATTTGGGTCAGGGCAAAATCTAATTTATCCGACCAATTCTTGTCATCGAGACTGTATTGGCTGTCGCTGATTATAATGTTGATTTTATTGCTTAAATCCATCGTTTGCTGGGTAAACAGGTTGTTTGTGCCGAGCCCTTGAGTGGCATTAGAGGCCCCTTTGCCCCTAGAACTGGTGGGGAGACTTTTTGCGGCAGGAAGGAAATAGAGCAGGGCTTGAATGCGAGGCGTCAAAGGACGGTGGGCATGGCCGCTGAAGGTGGGGGTATTATCTTCTACTGAGCTTGGCTGATGAAGGTCTTTGCGGATTTCGCCCAGCGCCTTGTAGAGGGATTCAAGCGCCAGTAAAGAATAACGAGTATTGTCTGGCAGAGCCCAGAGACTGTTGGCCTGATAGCAAGTGGAACGTATTAATTCAGAAAGCAGTAATAAATAGGCTCTGCGCCGATTATTCGGATGATCGGTAACCGGGCGCTGTGGTTGGGGAGATTGCCAGTTTTCGAAGGGTGAATAGTGCTGCAAAGGCTTGAGTTGGCCCAGAGATTCCCCCCAGAGGAAGAATTCCAGTACGTGAAACCCCAAACTCGCTTCACTGGCATCCGTTGGGCTATGTTGGGCAATCACTGTTTTTAGGTCTAAAGTGACTGTTACGTCGTTGACGATGCCGCTGAAAGGATAGCCTGCGACGCTGTCGAGGTAGCCGGGAATGATTGGCCATTGGTCCATGAGTAAAATTTGCTGAAGCTGATTGGGGGGAGCAATGGTTTGTAAATAATGCAGTGCTGGCTCCATGGCTTGGAATTTATCGTAGGTGCTTAACCAGTGTTGCTGAGCCAAAATGCGGTTTTCTTCACTGGGCTGGCGAAGGAATGTTTCAATCGAGAGGTGAAGTTGATCTGCGTTGTGGTGCAATTGCGATGCTAATTGATTGCCGGCCGTGGAAAAATCATCGTGCCAAGCATTTCGCTGTGAGTGAGATAAGAACTCCTCTTGGGAGGCCTCCTGAGTGGGCACGTTTGGGATCGGGTCAGGGGGGGGGCTACAACCTAAGAGCAGAGACGCCAAACTCATCATCATTAGGCTGACGAAGCTGCGCTGAAGGAACAGGGTTAAATTTTGCAATTGAAGGCTCATGGTGTGGGCGCTATTCAGTGAGATCGAGTATTTGCCAATCATGCTGCTTGGCATAGCGTTTTAAGGTGTCGTCTGCATTGACTGCAATGGCTTCGTCGACAGTTTTTAGTAAAGGTAAATCGTTGTGGGAGTCACTGTAGAAGTATTTATAGTCGTAATGGCAATTGGATTGCGCTAACCACTGTTCAAGGCGCTTTATTTTGCCGTCGCTGTAGCTGGGGATGCCACTAATTTTGCCGGTATATTGGCCGTCTTTTAATTCGGGCTCCGTGGCAATTAAATGGGCAATCTTAAAAAGCTCAGCAATGGGCTGAGTAATAAATCGATTGGTGGCAGTGATGATAAGCAGTTCGTGCTGTTGGGCGCGATGTTGTTCCACTAATGCTTGAGCCTTGGGTAACACCATGGGAACAATTTTTTGATGAATGAATTCTTTTCGAATGGCTTCCATTTTTGCTTTTGGGAATTGAGTTAGGATTTGCAGTGCAAATTCTTGGTAAGCATCGATATCGAGACAGCCGTCTAAATAATCTTGATAAAATTGATCGTTCTGACGTTTATACGAGGAGGCATCTACTAGGTTTTTTTCAATGATAAATTCGCCCCAGGTGTGATCACTATCGCCATTCAGTAGGGTGTTATCGAGGTCAAAAATAGCTAATTTCATAGAGGGGTATCCTAATGCTCCAATGGCAATGCTGAATCTTAAAAAATTCTGAATTTTAAAAGTAGTTGGGTCGGCGCGGTGTAAGTTTAGAGACGATGGTATGGCAGTCCCGGCGCTGCATCCGTAGTTCGGCACCAGCGGTTCGAAAAAGGTCGGTCTGGAAGTGGTCGTTCGGATGCTATCGTTGGGAGCGTGTAGTGTAGGGCGTTGGCGTGGTTTTTCCCAGAGCCGCATGGCGATTAGCACAGGCTTCGCATTACTCATTACATTGGCGGGATGGAATTTTAGATCGCTTTAGTAATCCCTGGCCCAATGCTTGCCGGGTATGGTAACTTATTAAGAATATTGATGAATTTAGTTTATTTGGCCCTGGTTTTAAGGCCCTGTATTTAAGGCAATGTATTCAGGGTGCTTTTTGATGTATTTGCTGATGAGAGAGAAAAAACTGTGATCGATGAGGATGGATATCGCCCCAATGTAGGCATCATCGTCCATAATGCTGCGGGGCAGGTATTGTGGGCGCGCCGTATCGGGCAAGATTCTTGGCAATTTCCTCAAGGCGGCATAGATCGCGACGAGTCTCCTGAGCAAGCGCTTTACCGGGAGTTATTGGAGGAAGTCGGGTTGATGAAGTCTGATGTGCGTCTCGTAGCTGGGACTGAAGGCTGGTTACGTTATACCTTGCCCAAGCGTTATATCCGCTCAGATGTCGACCGTGTTTGCATTGGTCAAAAGCAAAAATGGTTTTTGCTAGAGTTAGTAAGTGATGACTCCAAAGTTGATTTGCAGAGAGGCAGTGAATCTCCCGAATTTGATCGCTGGCAGTGGGTGAACTATTGGTACCCTCTTTCACAAGTGATCGAATTTAAGCGGGAAGTATACCAACAGGCGTTGACTGAGCTGTGCCCTGGGTTTATCGAAAAGTTAGCCCCTTAGCGTTGAACTACTGATAAGAACTACTGATAAGAACTACTGATAAGAACTACTGATAAGAACTACCGATTAGAATTTGATTAAAGATTATTTAAGTTAAACAAGACTTAATATAAACAACTATTCACGATGGTTTTTTAAAATATAGATATGTTAACGACACTCAGACGGATTGTTCAGGCGGTTAATAATGCGCCTAATTTAATGCAGGCCGTTGAGGTGATGGTGAGTCTTGTTAAAGAGGCTTTTGCCACCGATGTGTGTTCGGTTTATCTATTTGATCACACGGAGAGCCGTTATTTTCTGATGGCCACCGAAGGGCTCAATAAAGAAGCGGTGGGGCAGGTGAGTTTAGGGGTGTCCGAAGGATTAGTGGGCTTGGTGGGACTCAGGGAAGAGCCGGTTAATATTGAAATCGCTTCAGCGCATCCTAAATATCGTTATTTGGCGGAAACTGGCGAAGAAAAGTTTGGTTCCTTTCTGGGGGCTCCTATTATCCATCATGGCCGTGTATTGGGGGTTGTGGTGGTGCAGCAGGGCGGAAAGCGTTGCTTTGATCAAAGCGAAGAAGCCTTTCTGGTGACCATATGCGCTCAACTCGCGGGGGTTATTGCCCACGCGGAATCCACGGGCGCATTGGCTGGAATTCCTTATTTATATGGTAAAGATCGGCCGGTCGAGTTTCGAGGGGTGTCAGGGGCCACTGGCGTTGCCATTGGCCCTGCCGTGGTGATTTATCCATTAGCCGATTTGGATGCTGTGCCTGATCGAAAGGTGGATGACATTGAGCCCGAAGTGGAGGTGTTTGAACACGCGTTGGCCGCAGTGCAGGCCGCTATCAACAAACTTAGGGATAGTTACGAGCACACCCTGCAGCGTGAAGAAAAAGATTTATTTGATGTTTATTTAAGGATTCTGGATAAAAACTCCATTGGTGGAGAAATTATCGACAAAATTAAGGAGGGGTACTGGGCGCAGTCTGCTTTGCGAATCGTGGTGGAGCAGTACGTGAAAAATTTTGAAGCGATGGATGATCCTTATTTGAGAGAAAGAGCAGCGGATGTTCGCGATTTAGGGTTAAGGATTCTGGCTCAATTGCAACAAAATAAACCGCCTCAGCTCGAATATCCAGAGCGCTCGATATTAATCGGCGAAGAAATTACCACCTCGGTGTTGATGGAAATCCCCAAGCATAAGTTGGCCGGCATAGTGTCGGTGAAAGGCTCCATTAATTCCCACATGGCGATCGTGGCGCGGGCGTTAGGCGTGCCCACTGTCGTGGGGGCGGTGGATTTGCCGTTTAGCCAACTTGAGAACTGCACCTTGATTGTGGACGGGTATCAAGGTTTGGTGAGTGTTAATCCGAACCCCGAATCACTGAAGCATTATGAAGCGTTGAGGGCTGAAGAAGAGCAGCTTGTGGAAGACATGGAAGGCTATCGGGATCTGCCCGCGGAAACGCCCGATGGTCATAAAGTGGCGCTTTGGGTCAATACAGGTTTGATGGCGGATGTGCTTCGCTCCCTCGATCGCGGTGCTGAAGGGGTGGGTTTATACCGTACCGAAATTCCTTTTATGATCCGTGACCGCTTTCCTAGCGAACAAGAACAAATTGATATTTATCAAGAGCAACTGCAAGCGTTTGCGCCTCACCCGGTGACCATGAGAACGTTGGATATTGGAGGCGATAAAGCGCTGCCTTATTTTCCCATTGCCGAAGAGAATCCATTTTTAGGATGGCGCGGGATTCGAATTAGTTTGGACCACCCTGAGATCTTTTTAGTGCAAGTGCGATCGATGTTGAAAGCGGGGGCCGGCTTAACTAATCTGCGAATTCTTTTGCCAATGATCACCAATGTATTGGAGGTGGAAGAGGCCTGCTATTTTATTCATCGAGCCTATTTGGAAGTGAAAGAAGAAGGCTTTGACATTGAAATGCCTCCAGTCGGCGCAATGATTGAGATCCCCGGAGCGGTGTATCAAGTGCGCGAAATCGCCCAGCGGGTGGACTTTATTTCGGTGGGCAGCAATGACTTAACGCAATATCTTTTGGCGGTTGATCGTAACAATCCACGTGTTGCGGATTTATATCAATCCTGCCACCCTGCAGTTCTGCAAGCATTGCAAATCATCGTTGACGAAGCGCATAAGGAAGGCAAGCCAGTGAGTATTTGTGGTGAGATGGCGGGTGATGCGCGCACAGCCGTTTTATTAATGGCCATGGGTTATGATAGCTTAAGCATGAGCGCGGCTAATTTGTTACGAGTGAAATGGGCGCTGCGGCAGATTAATATGGAGTCTGCGAAAACTTGGCTTAATGATATCAAACAGTTTGATAATGCTGAGGTCATTAGCAGCTATATGGATATGGCGTTTGAACGCGTCGGTTTAGGCGGTTTGACCCGCGCCGGAAAATAAAAATTTAAATATAAAATTCTACTAAGCTTATCCGCACCAGTGTCTAACGGGCCCCGTGTCCAAATGAATAAAACCACTTTTCTCATAAAACCCCACTCCGCCGAATTTCAAATTGCGCGCTAATTGATAACTCTCTTTTAACGATGTGTTGGGCAGTTGAATATCGATCGCTTTCCCTAAGGTATGAAAACTATTTTTTGCAACCCCATCGGTCTTTTTACGCAGCATTTCATTGCTTGCTTTTGATCGATAAGCAGAAATAATGCGCACGTCATCCGAACAATTTAAGGTTTCTTTGAGGAGATAGAGTGCGTCAAGAAGTGTGGTATTCATAGCAATGCTTGTGCCGTTGCGATGGTCGCGGAGGAATAAATTCAGTTGCTGAAGGTTTTCAGTAATGTATTGGCCTTTTTCCCAGTAAGTCACGTTAATTCTTTCACCGGTGTGTGAATTGCACAATTTAAGTTCACGGCTAGGRTTGGAGGATAAAATWTTACTYGCGGGGACTGATGAAAATAGCGAGTTGATTGCGCTCGAATGAGATGACAGCGTCAAGGATGCAATGCTTGCCGAAACTGAGGTAAGAAATTTTCGGCGTGAAATAGGCTTGACAGACATCTAATGGCTCTACTTTTTTGTTGCTGATTYTATTTGTTYTAAGTTTTATTTTTGCTAGATCACACGTTAGATTCGAGTCTTGGGAAAGACTGGCGAGTGCGTTAAAGTTCACAGCAATTATACGGAGGTCTGACGATTAGGCAAATCAGAAATAAGTGTGGCATTGGGCCGGGCAGAAAGYCTTATTCAATTTAGTTATGAAAGGACGAGATTAAGAATTTATAATTATTACGTCGTCGATTAATAATTGATTGTCAGTGGCTGAGGTCATTAAAAGGCGGGTTATGAGGATAAAGAGAATAGGGTAAATTTATGCGAACTTATGTAAGTTTTGGTAGGTTTTATAAACGCAGTGTTTTGTTAGAAGATCCTGGTCTGTCAGATGATCGTTTATATGCTGGTGATTTATAGGCTAATCCTATTTATTAATGATTCATATATTAATAGCGTGTCGATGTTTTGACGTCTCTATTGCGGCAGTGGAGGTGGGTATTTCATCGCGATCATAGAAGTCGTCTCGAAAATGCACGTTGCCGTCTTTGCTCACCCAAGCGGTCCAATACATTAAATAAACGGGGACTGGATCTTTGAGTCGAATGTGAGTGTTTTTACGATTGCTGATTCGTGTCTCGATCGCCTGTTGATGCCAGCCATTTTGACTATTGAGTAATAATGTAGCGAGTTGAATGGGTTTTTCTACACGAATGCATCCAGAACTGAGGGTGCGTTGGGATTCACTGAATAAATTGCGTTTGGGCGTATCGTGTAAATAGATTGCATAATCATTTGGGAATAAAAATTTTACGTTTCCTAAAGAATTATTGGGGCCAGGAGGCTGACGGAAGCGGTATTTGAAGTTGCGTGAGGATTGAAGATTCCAGTCAATGTCTGTGGTATCGATGGGGCTGGAATCATTATTCCAGTTGGGGAGTACTTCGAGGTGATGGCTGCGTAAATAGTTGGAGTTTTTCTTCAGTTTGGGAAGAATATCTTTAACGGCGATACGATAAGGGACATTCCAATAAGGGTTAATCACTACGGTATCGATTTTACCTGACATGATAGGCGTGCGCCGATAGGGTTTGCCAATAATCACTTTCATGCTAGCCAATTTTATTCCCCGCTCGATATAAGCAAGATCGAAGTTAGCCATATTAACAAAAATATATCGGTCGCCTAAATTAGGGGGGAGGTGCCTCCAGCGTTTCATATTAAGCGCCAATTGTTTGGCGCGTTGTTTTATCGGAATGTTGAGAAGTTGACGAGTCTTTTTGTCAATGTTGCCATTTACTGCTAAGTTGTGACGGCTTTGAAAGGTTTTTACTGCCTGCTGAATTTCGTAATCGTAAAGGTAGACTGAATGTTGCAGTGGATCAATTTTTACTAGCTCTGCTTCAATGGCCTGTAATTTGGCATCGATTGTATTTTTATCTTTTGTAGAGGGGTAGGACGAGTTATAGGAAAAGCTTTGTTGAGTGGATACTTTGGGTTCTTGAGGTAGGATTTGATCGAGGTCGCCTAATAATATGAGCCGCTTTCGAATGAGGAAAACTTGCTCGTGTCGTTGGCCTAGTGACAGCGTGGGTCCCTGAGGGATGGGGAGCCATGGGTGTTCAATGGATAATCGAAGGTATCGGGCCAACGTGGCGCGCATTTGTAGGTAACCCTGATGCTGGGGTGAAAGATTTTGTAAGAATTCCCCAATATTGTCATGATTGGTATAGCCTTCGAGTACCGCGAGCACATCGAGTCTTTGTATTTGCAGTTGATTTTTTATTTTGACTTTAGAAAGATTACTGTGTGCGGCATCGTCTCTGTCGGGGGTTAATTTCCCGCTCAGGGAGTCTTTAGTAAAATTAAGAAAAGCATCCGTTAAAATTAAATCCAGGACGGTGAGTTCCCGAGGGTGATGGTTTGCTTGATTGAGTTTTGATTCAATGATTTCGTAGTGGTAGCCGCTGAATTGTTGGCCATCAGAAATGGTTTCCCAAATCAGCGTTCTAAGTAATTCGCCGGAACGATTTAATTTAAATCCATCGAGCCAAATGGGGTTATAGCCATTTTTTTGGTAAATCTTTTTTAGATCAGGCCACCATTTTAGTTCGTCTTGAATAGACGGTGGGGGCGTGTTGTTTTTAAACCATAATTTATAATATTTCTTTGCCACAGGTTGAGGAAGCTCGGGAGTGACGTCAGAGCTTGCGGAAAATGCAAAGATTAACATGGCGACACAGGCGGCAAGCAATACTAATGTCCACCTTAATGCCTGGGTATTCTGGGTCGTTGTCATGAATTAATTATGGCAGGCAAGTGAGACAACGGGTAATTTAAAGTACTATTTTTAGCGCCGCCTTTGATTGCGTTTTTTACATTCTTCTATTTGAAATGAATACGAGTGAGTTTGCTCGGGGTGCCCATTGGCGCCAAAGTTTTGCTCTAGGTAAATAGCTTGATTATTTTCATCTTGTAGAAATAAAGTGCTAGATCGTGTGCCGTAGGCGTGGGATTTGATAAAGATGGGAGAAAGCATTCTTTCCGATTCAACGCCTACACCGGAATTGGGTAATAAATGATCAGGGGCCTCGCGGTCCGACATTAATACCTTTAATAGTGCGTCAGGATYGTGGCTTGATTGTAACCAGGACTCGAGCCCTTGTTTTCCCTGCGTAACTTTGGGCCACGCTGTGTCGAGCAAGTGGTTGCTAACCCCATAAATGCCTGGCTTGAGCGTTTGATAACCTGATTTTCGRTTGGAAAAATAATAAAGGCCATGGCGAWMAYNGRTGMKKAKRYWWAAGCCACTGTATTGCTCTTGTTTATCCGCTAGAGATGAGAGGTATTCTTGAGGCGAAATGTCGGAACAAAGAAAGTCCCGTGTTAGCCAGCCTCGCGAGGAATCGGTGGTTTTAATTTTGTTTTCGCGGAAATTGGTAATGGCGGCGAAGCGGCCTTGACGAGTGACCCCCATCCAGACGCCGCCTTCCTTTAAATCACGACCCGCCATTAGCCCTGTTGGGTTTTGCCAGAACTGAGCGGGCTCAGTGGGGCGAGCGTAAAATTCATCACGATTGGCGGCCACCACTAAAGGAAACTTAGGATGGGCCTGGAAGGCAAATAAAATCAGGCACATAGTATTAGAGGCTCGGTATTAGAGGCATAGTATTAGAGGCATAGTATTAGGCGCTTGGTATTAGGTGACAGGCTTGTTTTTTAATTGGGGACTCAGTGTAGGATTTTGACTTGTTAAAAGCACTTAATTTTTGCGTGTCAATAAGAAATTCCGCTAAGGGTAGGGCTTATGGATGCTTCGGACGCAAATTTATCCGTCACTTAAGGTAGAATGACGGCGCTCAGAGCCGTTGCTGGATCAGCCCGGGGCGTAGCGCGAAAATATTTGAAAGTATTATCGAAAGGATTATGAATGGTCTTTGCAGCTTATCTTCTCATTGGTGCCTTTGCGGGGGTGATGGCCGGACTGTTGGGGGTCGGAGGCGGACTTATTATTGTGCCAGCGTTGGTGTTTTTATTCACTGACCAGGGGATGTCCGGCACCGTCTTGACCCATGTGGCAATCGGTACTTCTTTAGCAACCATCGTGTTGACCTCTATTAGCTCGGTCAGGACTCATCATTTGAATCAAGGCGTTCGATGGGAGCTGTTTCGTGTGTTGATGATTGGTATTGTGGTGGGGGCTTTTTTTGGGGCCTGGGTAGCCGATAGTATCCAAGGGCCGATGTTACAAAATTTAATGGGTTTATTTGCGGTGTTGGTGGCGATTCAAATGGGCTTTGGAATTAAACCTGCTGCGTCCCGAGGACTGCCTGGGACTGGAGGCGTCGTGGGTTCCGGCGTGTTGATTGGGTCGGTTTCTGCGGTGTTTGGTATTGGTGGTGGCTCTTTAAGTGTGCCGATCTTAACCTATTATTCGGTGCCTATTCGACAAGCGGTAGGCACCTCCGCGGCGTGCGGTTTGCCCATCGCAGTGTCCGGAGCGATTGGTTTTATGCTCACTGGAATGGGGGAGCAGGGGTTGCCTTCAGCCTCCACTGGGTATGTCTACTGGCCCGCTTTCTTTGGAATTGTTACGACAAGCATTATTTTTGCTAGAGTAGGTGCTAAATGGGCCCAACGTCTTCCGGCACCAACGTTGAAAAAGGTGTTTTCGGTCTTTCTTTTTGTAATTGGGCTGAGGCTTTTGATCTATTAAGAATTTGCAGTGGGTGCTTTATTTTTCCGGCTCTACTCGAGTGCAGGCGGGCATTGACAGGTTGGTATTAAGCTAGAGAGAACGGAATTGAATGATGATGTGCTGTATAAGCGAGGGAATTTGAGTTGCTAATTTATCCAGAGATTGATCCAGTAGCCCTGCAGTTAGGGCCCATTGCAGTGCGCTGGTACGGACTAATGTACTTGTTTGGTTTTGCTGCGGCTTGGTTTATTGCCCGTTATCGAGCCGAGAAGTCTCCTAGGCCGTGGCTTAATGAAGACATTGACGATTTACTTTTCTATACCGCCATTGGAGTGATTGTGGGGGGGCGATTCGGTTATGTATTTTTCTACGGATTTGATCATTTCTTAGAGGACCCGCTTTGGCTGTTTAGAGTTTGGGAAGGCGGCATGGCTTTCCACGGTGGTTTATTAGGCGTCTTGCTGGCAGTGCTGTTCTATGCGAAGAGGAGTAAACGCCACTATTTTGATATCACTGATTTTGGGGCCGCGATGGTGCCTTTGGGCTTCGCCGCGGGACGCTTGGGTAATTTTATCGGTGGCGAGTTATGGGGACGACCTGCGCCAGAGGGTTTGCCTTGGGCGATGGTTTTTCCTCACGTTGATGAAATACCGCGCCATCCGTCGCAGTTGTACCAATTCGCTTTAGAAGGGGTGGCGTTGTTTGCGCTTATGTTTTGGTTTTCCCATAAAAGTCGTCCTCGCATGGCCGCAACTGGTCTGTCATTGATGGCATACGGGGTATTCCGCTCCATCGCTGAATTTTATCGACAACCGGATGCGCACTTAAATTTTATTGCTTTTGATTGGCTAACCATGGGGCAATTGTTGTCTGCGCCGATGATAATTATTGGCTTGGGATTATTAGTCTGGGCTTATCAGCGTGACCGGGTAGTGAGTCCGAGTTGAGAGGGCTTGAGTTGAGTTGGCTTGAGATGAATTAGATGGGTATTGAGTTGTCCTGCGTTAGAAAGAGTTGGTGAATTATTATGAAACAGTATTTAGATTTACTTTCAAAAGTGAGCACCGAGGGTGTGGTAAAAAGCGATCGCACCGGCACCGGTACGCGAAGTATTTTTGGTCACCAAATGCGATTTGATTTGGCGGCGGGTTTTCCTCTAGTGACCACTAAAAAAATCCATACGAAATCTATAATTCATGAACTGCTTTGGTTTCTAAGCGGTGATACCAATATTGATTATTTGAAACGCAACGGGGTTCGCATCTGGGATGATTGGGCCGATGAAAATGGTGATTTGGGACCGGTGTACGGCTACCAATGGCGCTCTTGGCCTACTAGTGACGGCGGCAAAGTGGATCAAATTTCAAACCTTATCGAGCAGATAAAAAATAACCCCGATTCTCGCCGCTTAATTGTGAGTGCGTGGAATGTTGAGCATATTGATTCGATGGCGTTGCCCCCATGTCACTCCTTATTTCAGTTTTACGTCGCGGACAATAAACTTTCCTGCCAGTTGTATCAGCGTAGTGCGGATATATTTTTAGGCGTGCCTTTTAATATTGCCTCCTATGCTTTGCTAACGATGATGATTGCCCAGGTGGTGGGCTTGGAGTTGGGAGATTTCGTTCACACCTTAGGGGATGCCCATTTATATTCGAATCATCTTGATCAGGCTAGTTTGCAGCTGACTCGGGAGCCTTTGACGTTGCCGACTATGGCGATAAACCCTGATGTTAGTTCAATCTTTGATTTTAAATACGAAGATTTTGAATTAAAAAATTATCAGTTTCATCCTCATATTGCGGCGCCCATTGCGGTTTAGGAAATAAAGTTACATGTTGCTATCGTTGATTTCCGCCGTTTCGGCTAACGGCGTGATTGGTCTGGATAATAATTTGCCTTGGCATATTTCGGCTGACCTAAAATATTTTAAAGCCATTACCATGGGCAAACCGATGATCATGGGGCGCACTACGTTTGAATCTTTTCCCAAGCCGCTGCCTGGGCGGTCGCATATTATTTTAACGCGCGATCAAGCGTATTCCGAAAAGGTGGCGCAATACGAGCAATGCTTTGTGGTTCATTCTCCGGATGAGGGGTTGTCATTGGCGAGTGCGCTGATGGAAAAGTCTGGAGGCGAGGATGAAGAAGCATTCGTGGTGGGAGGCTCGGAAATCTATCGTTTGTTTCTTGATCGCGTGCAGCGGATGTATTTAACGGAAGTGGTTGCGGAAGTGGAAGGAGACACTTATTTCCCTGATTATGACAAACGGCAATGGAGAGAGCTTAGTCGTGAGCATCACCAAGGCTCAACAGAAAAATCTAAATTCGATTTTAGTTTTGTCGTTTATGAGAAAAATTGTTAGATTCGATTTGGCTTTTAAACGTTTAATGTTTCTGAATAATCCCTCTCTGCATTAAAACTATTTGTTAGACCGGGTAGTTCTTTTTAACAGCGCTTATCGATATTGATAGCTTGTATTAGTGATGTGTGTTGTTAATGAAGAAGGCCCCGACTGCACCTGGGGCTTATTCCTTTTGAGCGTCTATTCCGTATTAACCTAGTTGTTACTAACTTGGCGGTTACTAACCTAGCCGTAAGTTTGGGTATAGCGTTTGCGATAGCTTCCAGGGGTTCGGCCAGTCCATTTTTTAAACGCGCGACTAAAGTTTGAAGGATCTTTATAGTCCAGTAGAACTGATATCTTCTCAATACTTTGTTCGCCGGTCATCAAGTAATGCAAGGCTTTTTCTCTTCGAATATCGTCGAGAATTTTCTGGTAACTAATGCCTGCGTCTTGCAGCCGTCTTCTGAGTGTTCGAGATGAGGTGTGAAGTTGATCCGCGACTTCGTCCAGTTTGGGGAAGTAGCCGGGAATTTGCAGCATAATTTGCCTGACCCGAGTGATGAGCCCTTCCTGATAAACCAATGGTTCTAATTCACTGGAACATTGCTCAGTGGCTTCTTTGACCAAATCAGCGTTCGCGCTACCAATGGCTTTTTGAAGCAAGGCGATCGGAAAGCAAACGTGGTTAGCGGCTTGATTAAAACGTACTGGCGTTTGAAAGAATTCTTGATAATTATCGCCGTATTTCTCGCCGTCGTATTTTAACGAAAGTTGTTCAACAAAACGGTCTTCGTTAGATAAGGTCTTCGCAACATGATAGAGGCTGGAAAAAGTGGTTTCCATGATGAAACCATAATTGGGGCCGAGATGAATCGCTTCTTCCGCTTGGATAAAGGCCAGTTGGTCTTCGATGCAAAAGCTAAGCGTTAAGATTGGGTATCGAGTTTTGTAAAATCGCAATATTAGTCCCATTGCGGTCCACAGATTGGGGCTGCTCTGAGCCGCTTYGCCCAATACTCCATGGGAATCTATGTCCAGTTTCTGGCCCAGCAAGAGACCAAGTTTGGGTTCATTAGTTTCGCGAAGAGCGTTATTAATCAGGGCGCTATATTGCTCATAAGAAATTCTAACGTTGGCTTTTCCGAGTAACCTACTCTCAATTCCGGTGTCGGCTATTAGCGACTGCTTAGCGGCACCTTTCTCTATGGCCAAGTCAATTAAGGCTTCGGCGTAATTAATAGGTATAAGAGGAGTGTTACCCCCGTATATGTTTCGCATAGGAGCTCCCACATTTATTGTTATTGTTGAGCATTATTATTTTTTAGGGTATTTATCCGTAAATTCGAATCGCATAAATAAGCAACTCTCTCCACCAACATAACCCACAATTAGGCAGGTCTGCAAGCAACAAAAGTGCTACTTATGTAATATTTGTGGTAATAAATTTAGATTTCTCTCAATCAGGGGAGGGAGGTTGGAATTATCGTTTGATTGAGGTTATGCAGCGCTGATTTGCCTAATAAGGATTAAATTAGGCTTAACAGCGATTTAGCGCCCTGTTGTTGGGCGCTAAAATGGGGGTTTTAGTGAATTAAGTGAGGCTTTTTGCTGTTTGTTGTGGAAGGTTTAGCGATTTGATGAGGTTTTKCTTCGGCGCTAACACTGTATCTACGGGTAGTCATTTCGCCTGATAATAGCCCTGGGAGCTGTCTGAGAAAGTYTAGGCGGTGTTTTGAGCCATAATGTGCTTTTAGGTCGGAGGCGGATAGCCACTCCTGGATCAACAAAATCTTATTGGGTTCTTCGGCGCCGATAAAAAATTCGAATCGCACGCAGCCGTCCTCACCTTGTGTTTCATGAGCGAGCTTGGAAAATTGTTTTAACGCATTTTCTTTGTTGCATTCCCGAATTGGAATAGTGCAATGCAATACGATCATTGGAGGCCCCGATTATTGTTAATTTAATTATTAGCGGTTGGGTTAATTTTGAGCATNGTTGTGCTTGTTGGTTCCATTGTATGGCTAGARSYYKMMKTTGACTGTTGTTAATTAGCGAGTAATTGTATCTTCGTGACACCTAATATGGATGGCGGTGTAACTGTGTAGCGGGGAGTTCGGGATAAGAGGATAAAATGTCAGATATTTCGTAAGCGCTTAATCATATTTGGAATCTAAGTCGACGTTTTTATGCTTTAAACCCAGGAGAATACCGTTTATCGGAAAGCTTGCTGCGGTGAAGGGTTGATGGCCTATTTTTTGCCTCGTGCGCTGGCTGTATAGTATTCGCCCTTGTCTAGATTAATGGGTTCCCCCTATAATGTAGGCAACTCAGAGAGCATCCTAAGATGCCTGGTGTTTACTGATATAGGACTTTGTTCAATCATCGGATTGATTGGCTGAATAAGGAAAGTTGGCTGAATTAAAGGTGGATGGTCTTGTTAATTAATAAGCGACGTTTAGAAAGAGAGCAACTGAATCGTTATATTCAGGTTTTTGACCGAGAGTCTGGTAGCTTTGCTGGTTTCTTGGTGGATGTAACTACAGAGGGTGTGATGCTGGGGAGTCTTGGCCCATTGAATATGAGTGCAACTTCTCATTTTTCAATTAAGATTCCGCGCGAAAGCGGTGATGCTGATGAGGTGGTTTTTGACGCTCAAGGAATTTGGGGAAATAAAGGCGAGAATTCAATTTTCTACGAGACCGGATTTCGTTTTTTAGGCGTGCCTATGGAAGTAAAAAGCCGTCTTGAGAGAATGATTAAAAATTTCCGCATCGTCGGCCATTGCTAACGAAGGAATGTTAGTCGTCGATTGTAAGCACACTTCGGTTGAGAATTTTTAATTTTAATTAATCCCTGCGTTAGTCGTTACACTGGGTCTTGATGGATCATGACGTCCGCGTAATCAATTGCACGTTTGATTGCGGTTTCTACTTCGTCTGCGATGCAATGGGATTTTTCCAGAGTCGTGTTCTTATCGATGTCGATGTGAAATTGGATAAATCGAACCAGCCCCGATTGCCTGGTTCTTAGCTCGTGAATTCCCAGCACCCTACTATTTTCTAGCGCAATGGATTCAATCAGGCGTTGAGTTTCCTTGGGCAATTCCCTATCGATTAACATTTGAGCCGCTTCGAAGGCGATTTGGGCTGCTGAATAAAGCACGTAGAGTGCGATCAGCAGAGCAAAAATTGGGTCAACCCGTGTAATCCCGATATAAGATAAAAGCAGTGCGAGTAAAATGCCGCTGTTGGTAATGAGGTCCGCACGGTAATGCAGTGCATCTGCTTTGACTGCGGTCGAGCCTGTTTTCCTGACCACGAAGTATTGAAATGCCAATAGCACGGATGTGAGTGCAATGGAGGCAATCATCACTAGGGTGCCCGCCATGATTTCGCTAATGGGGTGGGGATTAGCAAATCGTTCAGCGGCTTGATAGATCAAAAATATTCCGCTGCCGGCGATAAATATTGATTGCCCCAATCCTGCGAGCGCTTCCACTTTACCGTGGCCGAAACGATGCTCATCATCGGCCGGCTTCAATGCTTGGGCAATGGCGATGAGGTTCATTGCGGAGGCCAAAATATCCATTATGGAGTCCACCAGCGACGCAAGGATAGCCACTGAGTCGGTACTCACCCAGGCGTAATATTTCAAACCGATTAATAGACTGGCAGTGGAAACTGAGGCGTAGGTAGCCCATCTAAGAAGGTTTGAATCCGAGGTATTTAATATTGAATCTGATTTCACTGCTGTTTTCGGCTGATGATGTCTGGTTTTTTAAAGGGATAGGTTGGATAGTCGTAAGTGAACGGCACAGTTTTTAAAGCTGTAGTATCAAAATTGAGTTATCAAAACAATACTACTACAGCTTTTATACTACCGATAAGTTTAATCCAGAAAGTTGTAAGTCCGCTTAATTTTTATCCGACTTATAAGATTGTTGCTAGTGAAAATGGGCATAAAGGGAGCGAACTATTGAATGCAAGACATGATTGATTGTGACCCTAATGCAAAGGCATTAGCGATGAGTCGCTGAAGGTAGTGCTTTACTTCGCCTTTGTCGCTTGATTACACTAGTGCCTAATATGAATGCTCGGTTGTTTTACAGTGGCCAAGGTGATTGCATAGATGACAATCCGCTAGAATAAAGCGATCCCGTGAGCAAGAAAAATATCAATGAAGTGGAGGTTGTATGTACGATTATATTATCGTTGGCGGTGGATCTGCAGGTTGTGTAATGGCCAACCGTTTATCAGAAGATCCTAATAATAAGGTTTGCCTATTGGAAGCCGGTGCTGATGATACGACCTTTTTGAATGATATGTTGATTAAAAC
>NVTH01000024.1 GCA_002401525.1 Moraxellaceae bacterium
GGCGGGCGATTTCTGTTTTGCCAACGCCGGTGGGGCCAATCATAAGAATATTTTTGGGGGATATTTCGTTACGCAGTGATTCGTCGAGCTGCATTCTGCGCCAGCGGTTGCGTAGGGCAAGTGCCACTGCACGTTTAGCGGAGCTTTGGCCCACGATGTGTTGATCCAGTTCGTGAACAATTTCTCTAGGTGTCATGTTGGACATACTTAAAAAACCTATCTTTTATTCGTGCGATTAAATTCGCTATTTCTAAAACGACTGAGTTCAATAGTGATTGAATTCACAAGCCCCAGTGCTTATTAGGACTCTTCGGAATGGTAGTCGATTTCTTCAATGGTTAAATTGTGGTTGGTGTATACGCAGATGTCTGCGGCGATGCCTAAGCTTTTTTCGACAATGTCTTTCGCCGAAAAATCCGTATTTCCTAATAAAGCCCGGGCGGCGGACATGGCGTACTGTCCCCCGGAACCAATGGCGATCAGGTTTTGCTCTGGTTCGATGACGTCGCCATTGCCGGTAATTATAAGTGAAGCTTCTTTGTCCGCCACTGCAAGCAGTGCTTCCAGTTTGCGCAATACGCGGTCGCTACGCCAGTCTTTGGCCATTTCGACCGCCGAACGTACCAAGTTACCTTGATGTTTTTCCAGCTTGGCTTCAAATCGCTCGAACAGGGTGAACGCGTCTGCGGTGCCCCCGGCGAAACCCGCTAATACGGAATCACGATAGAGTCGTCGGACTTTGCGAGCGTTGCCTTTCATGACGGTATCACCCATGGTGACTTGCCCATCGCCGCCAATGATGACGCAGCCATTGCGTCTCACGGATAGGATGGTGGTGCCTCTAAATTGTTCCAAAATAATGCTCCCTGATTCAAGTAGGGTTGGGACAGCTCAACCAGGTGGTCTTGGCTGTGAAGTGAAAACCAATCAAATATTGGGGGTTGGGGTGACTAATTCAAGTGCCGGTGGGGCGTTAGTTGTGTTTCGTGGCCCGAAATGGCGGTGTCTTGGGTGCTACTTCTTCAGTTTTAATCTCAAATTATCAATGCCCGCTGCGGCGAGTTTGTCTTCTGCCTGGTGAAGCTTTTTCTCATTATTAAACGGCCCTACCTGCACTCGGTGCCAGGTTTCCCCGCTGTCTAAGTTAACGGTTTGTATTTTTACATCGAGCCCCTGAAGAATCAGGGAGACGCGAAGTTGGTCTGCATCTTTAGGGTTTCTGAAGGAGCCTGTTTGCAGCACGTATGTGGCGCGATCGGGGGCTTCTTGATTGCGACGCTCGGCGCTTCGACGGGGTTTGGGCTCTGGCATTTGAGGCACCACCACTTCCAATTCAGGCAGCAGCGTATAGAAGTCGAAGCGAGGCTTGTTTTTTGAGGCCTGCTTGTGGCTCGGTTGCGATGAATCCGTTTCGGTAACGGTCGTTGTTACGGATTGATTGGCGAGGTCAATTAGCTCAGTGGGGTTTTGTAATGGTCCCGAGTAGGCCAGATAGATTAATAACGCGATAAATAAGCCGGTCACCACGCCAGTCAATAAAACCAACCAAGTAGGCGTTTCGAACTGGGGCGTGCTTTGGGTGTCGCCGGCTTTCGGTTTTGACTGTGGGTTCGTTGCGGGTTTAGGCGCTGATTTTGGGGCCGGCCTTGGCTTTCTTTGGCTGTTCGCAAAATCCTGTGTCATTGGGTGATCTCTGGCTTAATTGTTTTTAACGTCATTGCTTTGAACGTTTAAGTGACGCTATGGCTCGCTGTGCTCTTATTCGCCTGGTTCTCAGCTACAGGCCCTCAGTTACTAGTCCTCAATTACATTGATTCAGGAGCCGATACGCCGATGATTTCTAGCCCGTTAGCGATGACTTGTTTGACCGCAAGGCTTAATGAAATTCGAGCGTTACGTAATTCGCTGTCATCCACCAAGACTTTATTGGCATTGTAATAAGCGTGGAAGTCCCCGGCTAATTCTTTCAAATAATTGGCAAGACTGTGGGGCTCATAATTTATAGCCGCTTTTTCCAATAATTCTGGGTATTGGGTCAACTTTTTCATCAGCGCTTTTTCATGTTCGCTGCTTAATAGTGCCAGTTGGGCGAGGCCTTGTGGTTGGTCGAATTCTAAACCTTGCTCCTTAAGTTTTCGAGCCACGCTGCAAACTCGGGCGTGGGCGTACTGGATGTAGTAGACCGGGTTGTCTTTGGTTTGGGATTTAGCAAGTTCTAAGTCAAAGTCCATGTGTTGCTCGACTTTGCGGGTGACGTAGAAAAAACGCGCGGCGTCGTTGCCTACTTCGTTACGCAATTCACGCAGCGTCACAAAGGAGCCTGAGCGAGTGGACATTTGCACCCGTTCTTTGCCTCGATACAAAATGGCGAATTGCACCAGTCTGACGGTGAGTTTGTCGGGATCAATATTCAATGCGCTTAAGGATGCTTTGACACGAGTGATGTAGCCGTGATGATCGGCGCCCCAGATGTTAATGACTTGGTCAAAGCCGCGTTGGAATTTTTCGCGATGGTAAGCGATGTCTGAGGCGAAGTAAGTGCCTTGGCCATTTTCACGTTGTACGACGCGATCTTTGTCGTCACCAAAGGCGGTGGAGCGAAACCATAAGGTATTGGGTTGGTCAGACTCGGCTTGCGTGTAAATATGATCGTTTTGTTGCAGCTCTTTGATGGCGGTATCGACGGCGTTATTGACAACACTGTCGGCGGCACTGTCTACAGCACTATTTTGGGAGAGTGATTTCTCTGAAAACCACTGGTCGTATTCGACTCCAAACTCTTGCAGATCTTGGCGAATGTCGGCGAGGATTTCATCCAGCCCGGCATTAAACACGCACTCATAATCCGCTTTGAGTAAGGTTTGAGCCGCCTCGATTAGGCCGTCAATGTGAGCTTCTTTATCGCCGCTGCCGTCTTCTTGTTCGTCAAGGGGGAGGTTGGCGAACACTGTTTCAGCAGAGACTACGAAACGTTGCTGATGTTGTTCGAGAAGCGTTTTTGCGATGTCGTGGACGTAACCCCCTTGGTAGCCGTTGCGAGGGAAAACGATGCTTTCTCCGCTTAATTCTAAATAGCGTAACCACACGCTGGCGGCAAGGATGTTCATTTGGCGGCCGGCGTCGTTGACGTAATATTCGCGTTGGACGTCATGTCCTGTGGCGGTGAGTAAGTTGGCGAGGGTGGCGCCGTATGCTGCGCCTCGGCCATGACCGACGTGTAATGGGCCGGTGGGGTTGGCGGATACGTACTCGATTTGGACCTTCTTGTTGTTGCCCAATTGGCTGCGGCCGAACTCGCGCTGTTGGCTGAGGATGCTGCCAATTACTTGGTTTTGGTTGCTGGCTTTAATAAAGAAATTAATAAAGCCCGGGCCAGCCAGCTCCACTTTGTCCAGGGCGTCATGGCCGCGGAGATGAGGAATGATTTTCTCGGCAAGGTCGCGGGGCTTTAGACCCACTTTTTTAGCCAGCATGAGAGCGATGTTGGTGGCGATATCACCGTGACTTTTGTCTTTAGTGTTTTGGAAAATAACGCGGAATTCTAAGTCTTCCGGTAAAATTGCTTCGGATTGCAATTGCTTAATTGCTTGGGATACTAGTTGCTCCAATTGGGCTTTCATGAAAAAGGTCTAATCCTCGCTATTGAATTCTCGGCAAAGAATCCAAGTAAATCGGTAATTCAAAATGATTTGGGGTGCTAGGTCGTTGTTTTGGTAAGGGGTTTGCGTAACAGTCTTTACAAATCCAGCCCTTATAAACCGTGCCTGTCAATCGAACAGGTAATGATACCGAAACTCCTTAGCCTTGCCCATGGTTGGTGGCGGGATTCGCGGTATTTTGCGCTTTACAAGAGGCTAAACGATCTCAATAGGGTCCACTTCAAGGTGCCAGCGAACTCGGTTGCCCTCTTTGATTGATTCCAGCGCGGGAATCCATTGGCTTAATAATTGATGCAAAGGTTTGCGGGTTGGGCAGAGCAACAGTGATTGAGCTCGATAGCGTCCGGCACGTTTTTCCATGGGGGCGAGAGTCGGCTCTAAGATCTGCACAGATTGCAGTGTTGGGTACTGGTGTTGAATGGGGCTAATGAGCTCAAAGGCTTGGGTTAAGAATTCCATGCATTGGTTTTTATATTGGGCTTGGGCGCGAAGAATGGCCATGTAGCCATAAGGCGGCAGTTGCGCGTCGCGTCGTTCGTCCAAAGATTGTTGCGCAAAGGGGCCGTAGCCTTGAGATAAAAGGGAGTGCAGCAGCGGGTGGTCGGGTTGGTGGGTTTGAATTAGTACTTCCCCGGGAGTGCTGCCGCGACCGGCGCGACCGGAGACTTGCACGATTAATTGCGCCAATCGCTCGGGGGCGCGAAAATCAACGCTGAACAATCCGCTGTCACCATCCGCAATAATCACCAAGGTGACGTTAGGAAAGTGATGCCCTTTAGTGAGCATCTGGGTGCCTAATAATATGGCCGGTTCGCCACGATGAATTTGTTTTAGCTTCTTGTCCCAGCCGGTTTTGCCTTTAACACTGTCACGGTCGACGCGAATGATTTCGTATTGATCGAATTCCTGATTTAAAAAATCTTCCAATTTTTCAGTGCCGAAACCCATGGTTTGCAGTTTGGGTTGATCGCATTTGGGGCATTGTTTGGGGATGGCCCGAGTGCTAGCGCAATGATGGCAAAGCATGTGCGGCGGCGATTGGTGTACCGTCATGGCGGAATCACAAAACTGACATTGATGGGTCCAGCCGCAGTGATGGCAGATGATTACTGGGGCGTAGCCACGCCGATTGACGAATATAAGCACCTGGTTGTTGTTATCAAGGTGGGCCTTAATGGCGTGCAAGCTGGCGGAATTAAGTCCCTCTTTTAAGGGGTTGCTGCGGATGTCGACTAATTTAGGCTGGGGTAATTTGCCGTCGGACACGCGGTTTTGCAGTTGAAGCTGTTGATAGCGGCCGTTGTTCGCATTGGCGATTGATTCAAAGCTGGGGGTGGCTGAGCCCAATAGCACGGGAATTTTCTCAATACTGCCGCGTACAATGGCGAGATCTCTGGCGGAATATCTAAAACCATCTTGTTGGCAGTAAGAAAGGTCATGTTCCTCGTCGATAATGATTAATCCGGGGCGGGCCAAAGGGGTGAATATTGCTGAGCGCGTGCCAATAATAATGGGCGCGTCGCCTTTTTGAGCCATAAGCCAGTGCTCAAGGCGTTCTCTCTCGCTAAGGCCTGAGTGCAGTGCTGCGACGTAGCAATTAAAGCGGCTTTGAAAACGACTGATGGTTTGTGAGGTAAGGCCTATCTCGGGCACCAGAATGAGCACTTGTTTATTCTGTTGCAGGCAGTGTGCCGCCAAATGCAAATAAACTTCAGTTTTACCGCTGCCAGTGACGCCGTTGAGTAAGAATGTTGTGCTCAGGCTGGGCGTGGGGTTTTTGCTCTGGGTTTTGCTGGAGTTCGGGGTTGAGTCGGTTTCGGGCTTAGTTTTGGCTTCGTGAGGCTCGGTTCCAGCGGGGSCGTGATCCAGCGCTTTGATCACGGCGTGCACTGCAGGCTGTTGGTATTCGTTAAGGAGCAGCGGCGATTCTTTGAATAATGTTTGCGAATTCAGTTTTTCGGGCGTTGTATCGCGCAAGTATTTTTCCGCATAACCTTTTTTGGCTAAGGCTTCCAGGGGCATGGTTTTGACCCCCAGGGTTTTAAGCATCGGTAAAGCCAGGCCGTTGGGGTGTTGTTGGAGTATTTCCAGGGCTTCGATTTGACGGCGAGCGTTTTTCTTAAAGCTGGCTGCAGTGACAATGACGCCCGCTTCGGTAGGTTTCCAGCTCCAGTGCTTTTTGCTTTCTGCGGGTTCGCCTTGACGCATTAAGGACGGGATGGCGTTGGCAAATACTTCGCCCACCGGATGGTGATAATAGCGACTWGCCCAGCAGCAGAGTTCGATTAAGGGCGCTGGGATAACGGCTTCTTCATCGAGGCAACTGAGGGCGTGTTTGAGTTTGCTGGGATCAATGTCGGTGTGAGAGTGGACGTTGAGTAGAACGCCGACTAACTTTCGACTGCCGAACGGTACCAGAAAGCGTTGCCCTGGGGTAAACGTGTCCGGGTGGCTGCCGTGCGGTGGAAGATAATCGAAGCGGCGACGGAGGGGCGAGGGAACGGCAATCTGAAGAAATTGTTGGCTCTGAGGATCCACTATTATTGTATGATGCTGGCTTTGTTGGTGGGATTGGCTGGCAAGCCAAGTCGGTGATGGGCTTGCGGTTTATGCTAGGTCTGCTACAAATTAGTAGGTTCGGGTGATCATATCATAACTGCCCCTTGCGTATGCGCCGTGCTTTGATATGATACGCCGTTCGGCGGGAACCGCTACGAGATAGCTAAGATTTATCGTGTCGAATCTCAGTATTTGACAGCATGAATTCGATTCAAAGGATCAATATGAAAGCGGATATACATCCAAAATACACTGAAATTACAGCAACTTGTAGTTGTGGTAATGCAATACAAACCAGTTCTACTATTGGTAAAGACATTCACATCGATGTTTGTTCGGCTTGCCACCCTTTTTATACGGGTACGCAAAAAGTAATGGACACCGGTGGTCGTATCGATAAGTTTACTAAACGCTTTGGTTCAATCAAAAGCGCCAAGAAGTAGTCAGGATCAGTTTGCCTTGCTCGGTTATTGCTTGCTTAGCGTTTAGATAGAAGCAATCGGTTCTAAGATTTGGTCAAGGTAAACACTTCAAAACAAAAGGCTCCCTTCATGGGGGCCTTTTGCGTGTTCAGGAAGTGAATTTGGATTGGTCTAGACTTTAAATATGCGTTAAAGCCGTGAGGCTCAAAAATACCAGGGCGTTAATCTACAAGCCCTTGTGCGCTAGACAACCAAATTCCAATTGCCCATAAATAAAATAATCAGGCAGGACTTTAGTAAGGCTTGTGATCGCTTGCTGTGGCGCTCGTTTTTGTGCGTGGCCGGCTGTCTATGAGGCTTATTAAGGCGTACTATTGTGCTTATTAGGCCTATAAGTATCTTATTTGGCCAGCAGGATGAGGAAAAGCCCGTTGGGCAGGTACGAGTGAGCGGTATGCTGCGGCTCGGCCCTACTGCTCGGCTCTACTAGTGGGTAAGTGGGTAAGTGGGTGAATTTGTAGTAGGTAGTAGGTGGATTTAGTAGGTGGATTTTGAATGACGCAGAAGCCTATAGAATTTTGAAATTTTGAAATTTAGAAGTTGGGAGTTGAATTATGTCCGGTGATTTTAAAAAAGCAGCGTTGGAGTATCACGCCAATCCTCGACCGGGCAAAATCAGCGTGGAAGTCACTAAGTCCACTGAAACTCAGCAAGATCTTGCTCTCGCCTATAGCCCCGGGGTCGCAGAACCTGTGCGTGAAATCGCCAACGATCCTGAAAATGCTTATCGCTATACCAGTAAAGGCAACTTAGTCGGAGTGATCAGCGATGGTTCCGCCATTCTAGGCCTGGGCAATTTAGGGCCTTTGGCCAGTAAGCCT
Source organism: Moraxellaceae bacterium (assembly GCA_002401525.1). Lineage (GTDB taxonomy): Bacteria > Pseudomonadota > Gammaproteobacteria > Pseudomonadales > UBA3067. Next base: position 7,522 of record NVTH01000024.1, read on the forward strand.
GTGATGGAGGGCAAAGGCGTGTTATTTAAACGCTTTGCCGGCATCGATGTGTTTGATATCGAGGTGAATTCGGAAAGCCCTCAGGCATTTATTGATACCGTGGTTCGCATTGCGCCTACTTTTGGCGGCATCAACCTTGAAGACATAAAAGCGCCCGAATGTTTTGAGATTGAGCGAGTTATTAAAGAGCATTGCGATATACCTGTTTTTCACGACGATCAACATGGCACGGCGATTATTATTTGTGCCGGGTTGTTGAATGCCCTTGAGCTGCGAGGCAAGAAGCTAGAAGACAGCACCATTGTGTGTGTAGGCGCGGGTGCGGCTGGCGTGGCGTCGATTAAATTGCTCATCGAAATGGGTGCGAAGATTGAAAATATTTTCATGGTCGATCGCAACGGCGTGATTCATTCCGGACGGGATGATTTGAATCAATACAAAGCGGCTTTTGCGATTGAGACGGATAAGCGCACTTTAGGGGATGCGCTTGAGGGGGCTGATGTATTTATTGGGGTGTCTGGGGCGGACTTAATGACGCCAGAAATGCTCAATAAAATGGCGCCCAATCCAGTGGTGTTTGCATTGGCTAATCCTGATCCAGAAATTAAACCTGAGCTGGCACATCAAACTCGCGATGATATTATTATTGCCACCGGGCGCAGTGATTATCCCAACCAGGTGAATAATGTATTGGGTTTCCCGTTTATTTTTCGCGGCGCGCTGGACGTAAGAGCGAGCACGATTAATGAAGCGATGAAGATTGCGGCGGTGCATGCGATTCGGGAGCTGGCGAAGCAGCCCGTGCCCCAGTCGGTGATTGATGCTTGTGGTGGTGACCCTCTGGAGTTTGGCAGTTGTTATATTATTCCCAAACCCATGGATCCACGCCTGATCGGTGTAGTGTCGGCTGCAGTGGCGAAGGCGGCAGTGGATACTGGGGTTGCGAAATTACCTTACCCAAGTCATTACCCTCTTGCTTCAGTGGATGATGTGTTTAAATCTTAAATTAAATTGCCCGACGTTTCGATTTATAGAAATAAAAATAGCCCTTTAATGGGCTATTTTTTTGTCTGAAATATAGCCTGAGGTTTTGAGATGTAGTCTGAGATGTAGTCTGAGATATAGCCTGAGATATGGTTTGGAATATAATCCGTAGGTGTGGTTATTAAACCGTGCGACTGCAAAGCGGGGGTTTGGTGATTCAGTACTAAAGGCCAAATCTAGCAATATCAGAATATGGTTTGTTGTTCGTCTCCATCCTCTACGGAGGTGGCCGATTGCTGGGATTGCGCTATTCGGGCGGGGGCATACTGTTCTCGAAAGATTTCGAATATGGCGTTCTTCTGCCCAGGAGCCGCCGCTAAACCTGTTTCCGGATCGATGCGAAGGGTGACTAATCCATCCGGTCGCGGTGCCGGTAAGTCGGGCATGTTCTTGAGCGCTTTGCCCATGTAGTCAATCCAGATGGGCAAGGCTGCGGTGCCGCCATATTCTCTAGCACCAAGGGAGCTGGGGTTATCGAAACCTACCCAGGTGGTCGTGGTTAAATTAGGATTGAAGCCTGAGAACCACGCGTCTTTTTGATCGTTAGTGGTGCCGGTTTTACCTGCAATATCGTTTCTGCGTAATTTAAGCGCTCTTCGCCCCGTGCCTTTTCGAATCACGTCTTGCATCATATTAACGATTAAATAGTTCACCTGGGGTGTCATTACCTGAGGCGCTAAAGGCAAAGGCTCTTGGATGGCTTCAGGTTCATTCAGCGTCTGGTCGGGTTCTTCCATTTCGTCAAAGCTTGCCGGCAAACTTTGTAATACTGCCACCTCAGCTAAATCGAATTCTTCTTCTTGCGGGGCGGCTGGGTTGTCTTGGGCTTCTTTAGGGTCTTCGTCCGAGGGTTGGGGGCATGCTTTGCAGACGGTGGGTGGGCGCGCGGAAAAAATCAGCTCGCCGTCAGTGTTTTCAATTTTAGAAATCAAATAAGGATCGACGAGATAGCCTCCATTGGCAATGACGGCGTAACCTCGCGCAATTTCAATTGGGGCTAGTGTGGCGCTGCCTAGCGCGAGTGATAAATCGGTGGGCAGCTTTTCGGGATCGAAGCCAAAGTTTTTAACGTATCGGATGGTGTTGCCAATACCCACTTTGCGGAGCAATCGAATGGAGACCAGGTTTCGAGATTTATAGAGTGCTTGGCGCAGTCGTGTGGGCCCGTAAAATTTTCCGCTGGAATTTTCGGGTCTCCAGGTGGTTTCGAGTTTGCTGTCATTGAATACCACAGGAGCGTCATTAATCATCGAGGCGGGGGTGAAGCCACTGTGGAGAGCGGAGGAATAAATAAAAGGTTTAAAGTTTGATCCTGGTTGGCGACCGGCTTGGGTGGCACGATTGAAATTGCTGAGATTAAAGCTGAAGCCGCCGATAAGACTGACAATGGCACCATCGCCTGGGTTTAGGGAAATGAGTGCGCCTTGTGCCAGCGGGATCTGGGTTAGATTCCAAAGCGGTAGCTCAAGGGCGGGGTGATCATCGGTGTCAAGTTCGCTTTCAATGGTTTGGGTGCGGTTCGACGCAGTGACATGAATGATGTCGCCGACCGATAAGGTGTCGGAGATAAATTCTGGCGCAGGGCCTTGTCTGTTAATCGAAATAAAGGCGCGTGCCCAGGCGATACTTTCATGGTCTAGATAAATCACAGAACCATTTTTAAGTAATGCGCTAGCGAAGTCGGGGCCTATATCAAATACGATCGCGGCCAATATTTCGCCGCTTTGAGGGATGTTTTCGAGGGCGTCGATGAGTTCTTCCTGAGAGGTGTAAGCGTCGATGCTCAACTGTCGCACTGCGCCGCGATAGCCGTGGCGCTGGTCGTAGTCCATAAGGCCTTTTCTAACCGCATTATGAGCAAAAATTTGATTGCTTGACTGAATGGTGGTGGTGACAATATAGCCGTCGCTGTAGAGGCCTTGACCGTATTGTTTTAGCAGCTGGCTGCGTACCATCTCGGCGATGTAGGGCGCATTTAATTCGGATTTTAAGCCGTGATTTTTGGCGCTCACGGGTTCGTGGATTGCTTGCTCGAATGCTGCTTGTTGGATGTACCCCAAATTCAGCATGCGCTGGAGAATCCAATCGCGTCGTTCCAAGGCTCGTTTTGGATTGCTGATGGGGTTGGCTCTTGACGGCGCCTTGGGCAGGGAGGCAAGCATGGCGTGCTGAGCTAACGAAAGCTGGCTGACGTCTTTGCCGTAATATACCTGAGCGGCTGCGCCAAAGCCGTAGGCTCGATGCCCTAGGAATATTTTATTAAGGTAGAGCGCGAGGATTTCTTCTTTATTGAGATCACTTTCGATTTCTAGAGCCAGCAATATTTCATTAAACTTTCTTTTAAAGGTTCTTTCTTTCGAGAGGAAGAAGTTTTTAGCCACCTGCATGGTGATGGTGCTTCCCCCTGATTTGATTGAACCTGTCTTAATTAAATCGACCGCTGCGCGGATCAAGGCTTTGATGGAAATGCCGGGATGCTGGAAAAATTGGTCGTCTTCGGCTGCCAGAATGGCATTCACTAGCGGGCTTGGAGTATCGCTGTAGGAAAGGGGGATACGGCGGATTTTTCCAAATTCCGCGATCAATTTGTGATCAGCGGAAAACACTTTTAATGGCGTCTGAAATTTAACTTCTCGAAGGCTTTCAGTTTGGGGCAGATTAGGGGCCAGATAGAGATACGCCCCACTTAAAATGAGCGCTGTTCCACAGAGTAGAGAGATAGTCAGCCATTGTAGTAAAGCTAGAAACAGTCGGACTTGCTTCATTTGATTTTTTGGAATAATAAGAGCTTAGGGAGTGATTGATATTTAACGAATTACGCGCTTAGCCATTATAAGCCTTATTAGTGACTATAAATCAACTTGCTAAGCCACCTAGTGTAGTATTTACTTTGGGTAGATGTATTAAACCTGAATTTTTCGAGTTAACTAAATTGTTGGAAGCTTAAATCAAGTGTTCTCCTTTTTTTCTAGAAAGTCTTCGGCATTACTTGGGCTAGATATTAGTTCCACTTCCGTCAAATTGCTTGAACTAAGCCGTGTTGGTGATGGCTATCGTATCGAGAGCTATGGGGTTGAACCTTTGCCCGCGAACGCAGTGGTGGAAAAAAACATCACTGACGTTGAGGGGGTAGGCGAGGCGATACGGCGATTAGTGGTGCGAGTCAAAGCCAATGCCAAACAAGCAGCCGTTGCCGTGGCTGGATCTTCCGTCATTACTAAAATGATCGAAATGGATGCTTCGCTATCCGAAGATGATATGGAATCCCAGATTCGCGTCGAAGCGGATCAGTACATTCCTTATCCCCTAGACGAAGTGGCTATCGATTTTGAAGTGCAAGGGATGGTAGAAGGCACTGAAGATCGCGCCGAAGTGTTGTTGGCGGCCTGTCGCAATGAAAACGTTGAAATGCGGGAGGATGTGTTAGAGGTGGCCGGACTCGGCGCCAAGGTGGTGGATGTTGAAGCATACGCCATTGAACGCGCTTACAGCTTAATCGAAGGTCAGCTTGATTTTACCGACGAAAATCAGACCGTCGCCATCATTGATGTAGGCGCAACGATGACTACCCTGAGCGTGTTGGATAACGGCCGCACCATTTATACCCGTGAACAATTATTTGGTGGCAAACAGCTCACCGAAGAAATTCAGCGTCGCTATGGCTTATCGGTTGAGGAAGCGGGGCTGGCTAAAAAACAGGGCGGATTGCCCGACGATTATGAGGACGAAGTGTTAGGGCCGTTTAAAGACGCTGTGGTCCAGCAAGTGACTCGGTCGTTGCAGTTTTTCTTTTCTTCCAGTCAATACAATGACGTTGATTATATAATTTTGGCAGGCGGCACATGCTCTGTTGAAGGGCTTGCTGAGTTGGTGCAAGAAAAAGTAGGCACTCCGGCGGTATTAGCCAACCCGTTTGTTTTTATGACGCTGTCACCGAAGGTGAATGCGGCGGCGTTAACCAGCGACGCGCCTTCATTGATGATTGCTTGTGGCTTAGCTTTAAGGAGTTTTGATTAGTGACTCGAATTAATCTGCTTCCCTGGCGAGAAGAATTACGGAAGGAAAAGCAGCGTGAATTTATCACGATTATAGTGAGTATCGCGGTGCTGACCGGGCTCGTCATGTGGTCAGGCAATGGCATGGTTGAAAGTAATATCAACAAGCAGCAAGTGCGTAATCAATTTGTGAGCAAGGAGCTTAAAAAGTTAGATAAGCGCATTGAAGAAATTAAGGATTTGCAGGAGCGGCGCGAGGAATTAGAGGAGCGCATGGAGGTTATTCAGCGGCTTCAGGGTGATCGCCCTGTCATTGTTCATATGCTGGATGATTTGGCGCGACAAATTCCCGAGGGAGTTTTTTACACCAAGGTGGAGAAAAAAGGCAATGTTTTCCACATCGAAGGGATCGCTGAGTCTAACAACCGGATCTCTAAATTGATGCGCAACTTTGAAGCTTCGGATTGGTTTAAGGATCCTAACTTAGCCTCTGTGAAGGCTGACGAAACTAACGGTCGTAGCGTTAATTATTTTAAGTTAAGCGTTAAGCAAACCCCCACCAAGAGTTCAGAAGAGGAAGAGGGATGAATCCGCAAGAATTTGTAGAATCTCTCAGCGAGTTAGATTTCGAAAATGTAGGCTCTTGGCCTATATGGTTTAAGGTGCTCGCTTATATAGCAGCATCCATAGCCGTGACTGGGGCGATGTACCATTTTGTGCTGGCCGACTCTTTTGCTTTACTCGACAAAAAGGCTAAAGAAGAAATTAGTCTGAAGAAAGAGTATGAGGAGAAGTCTTTTAAGGCGGCTAATTTGGACGAATATAAAAATCAAATGGTTGAGATGGAGCWATCCTACGGCTCTTTGTTGCGACAACTGCCGGGGGATACAGAAGTGCCGGGACTGCTGGAAGACATTTCCCACACTGGCTTAGGCAGTGGCTTGGAGTTTGAGTCGATTGATTTGGGCACTGAACGTCGTGCCGAATTTTATTCTGAGTTGCCCATCGACATCAGTATTAGGGGGGGGTACCACGGGTTTTCCAGTTTTGTCAGCGGAGTGGCTGCACTGCCTCGTATTGTGACACTGCATGATTTTGTCATTGAGCCTATGGGCGATGCTCCAAACGTGCTCAAAGTCCGTATTACGGCTAAGACTTATCGATACATTGATCGGGATGAAGATGACGCAAATTAGTAAAAAAAGGACATCATCCCCTTGGTTGTTGTGGGTGTGTTTGGCGACAATGTTGACTGGTTGCGGAGCGGGTGACGAGTTTAATGATTTAAAAATGTGGGTACAGGAGGTTCAACAACGACCTCAAGGGCGAATTAGGCCGCCCCCTGAGTTTAAATCACACGCCACATTCAGTTATAGTGCTGCCGGACTGCGTAGTCCGTTTCAGCCTCCGGTGGTGGTGGAGATGACCACCATTGAGATATCAGGAGACGTGAGTATTAAACCTGATCTCAATCGGCCAAAGCAGTATCTAGAAGGGTTTAATTTTGATGGCCTATCGTTGGTGGGTACTTTGAATCGTGCCCAAGGGGAAGATTTAACGCTCTGGGCGCTTATCGACGACGGCCAAGGGGGCGTGCACCGAGTCCAAGAAGGAAGTTTCGTGGGCAAGAATCACGGCAGAATTGTGAATGTAAGTTTGGTTAAGCTGGATGTGATTGAAATCGTGCCTAGCGGTCAACTTTCCACTGCGGGTGAAAAGCTCTGGATAGAGCGGCCACGTACACTCGTAATTAAAAATTAGATCCAGGTGGAGCAGGCAGTATGGTAAATAATTTGAATGACTCAATGGCTGTATTTTCGATGTTTGTGTGGCGACCGAGCGGGCTAAGTATGAAGCTGGATGATGTGAAACGAAATGTTGCAAAGCTCGGGGTATTGAGTTTAAAACTATTGTTATTGAGCTTGCTGGTAGTTCGTCCTGCAATGGCGGGGCCTACTTTACAAGATTTAGAATTTGCCGCATTGCCCGGAGATCAAGTCGAAATCAAATTGAGTTTTGATTCTCCTCCACCGCAACCGGTGGGTTACAGCATTGAAAAGCCCGCTCGAATCGCACTGGATTTGGTGGGTGCAAAAAGCGGACTTGCTTCGAAATACCATACTTTAGATGTCGGCAACACGCACAGCATTACTGTTGTAGAGGCCAGTGATCGTGCGCGATTAATTATCAGTTTGGATCATTTAGTTGCTTATAGCACGCGTGTGGAAGGCAACGTATTGTTCATTACCGTGGGCCAAGACGTTGATAAAAGAGTGGCCAACAGTCAAAGCGAGTCTAAAACCATGGCCATTGATTCTGGTCAAGCGAATGCTGCGCTTGGAAGCCGAGGGCAGCAAAGTGCGGTTGAAAGTATCGACTTTATTCGCGGTGATCAAGGGGAAGGGCAGGTGCTGATTACGTTGAGTCGGCCGGATGTTGAGCTTGATCTGCATGAAGAAAGTGGCCGAATCATTGTTGAGCTCATCGGTGAGACCTTACCCGAACGGTTACGTCGCAGGCTCGATGTGACAGATTTTGCGACCCCAGTAAAACGTATCGACGCGGTGCAAGAGGACGGGAATACCAAATTTATTATTTCGGCAGAAGGTAATTTTGAGTACTTAACCTATCAAGCAGATAAAGTAATTACCGTCAGTGTCAAAGCAGTTTCATTGAAAGATCTGGAAAGGAAACGCAAGGAAACTTTTTTATACACCGGTGAGAAATTGTCACTTAATTTCCAAGACATTGAAGTGCGTTCGGTGCTGCAATTAATCGCAGATTTTACGTCTCTGAACTTGGTGGCCAGTGACACGGTGGACGGCAGAATTACGCTGCGCTTGCAGAATGTGCCGTGGGATCAGGCTTTAGAGCTGATCTTGAAAACTAAAGGATTGGATAAACGCCGTGTCGGTAATGTGATGTTAGTGGCACCTGCGGATGAGATAGCAGCGCGCGAGAAGCTTGAACTCGAAGCCAATCGCCAGGTTTCAGAATTAGCGCCGTTGCATTCGGAGTTCGTGCAGGTCAATTACGCCAAGGCAATCGTATTGCAGGGCTTGTTGGCAGGGGAAACCGGGTTGCTTTCCACTCGTGGCACCATGCTTGTGGATGAACGTACCAATATCATTCTTATTCAAGACACCGCCGCTAAAATAGAAGAAATCAGAGACGTAATTTCGGTGTTGGATGTCCCAGTTCAGCAGGTATTGATTGAAGCGCGCATCGTGGTGGCTAACTCGGATTTTACCAATGAGTTAGGGGTAACTTGGGGCGGCTATGATGAAAATGTACAATCAAGTCAACGAAGCAATTTCATCGGTGGCTCGAGTGAAACGCTTATTCAAGCCATTAGAGGTGATGATGTGACGAACCCTCAGGATTTGGTGGTGGACTTTGGTGTTATTTCCCAAGCGGCGACTCGTTTGGCGCTGGGAGTTTTTAGTACTGGCTCTGGGTTTCTGGAATTAGAATTATCGGCGCTGGAAGCTGAAGGTAAAGGCGAGATTATTTCTACGCCTAAGGTACTTACCGCTGACCAGCAAACCGCGAGAATCTCATCGGGTACTGAAATCCCCTACGAGCAAGTATCTTCCAGTGGTGCCACTAACATTGTTTTCAAAGAAGCGGTACTAAGTCTGGAAGTGACCCCACAGATTACGCCTGATTCGCGCATCATTATGGATATCAAGGTGAATAAGGATTCGGTGGGTGAATTGTTTGGTAATCAGCAGATTCCTGCAATCGATACCAACGAAATTGAGACCACAGTTTTGGTGGATAATGGTGATACGGTAGTCTTAGGGGGTATCTTTTCGGTAGAATCCTTTGAAACTGTAGTAAAAACCCCATTTTTTGGCGATTTGCCAATGATCGGCCGCTTATTTCGAAAAACGGTACTAACCGACGAGAAACAAGAGCTGCTGGTTTTTATCACTCCAAAAGTCATACACGGGATACTGACCGATTGATTCCACTTTGTTGGGTCGATTGTTTGCTAAGTATCTAGCACAGTGTTCCTGACCGAGGGTGGGTTAGGAGACTGTGAATGCCCTTGTTTAACAATATTATTTTCATTGGCCCCATGGGGGCAGGTAAGACTACGATCGGTCGGGCTCTCGCGAGCCAGCTGAAGTGGGAGTTTGTTGATTCCGATCAAGAAATTGAAGCCCGAACCGGTGCTAATGTGGCCTGGATCTTCGATGTTGAAGGTGAGAGCGGCTTTCGGGATCGCGAAGAAGCGGTGATTGATGAGCTTACTCAAAGGGACTCAATCATTATTGCCACCGGCGGCGGAGCAGTGCTTCGACCCGTCAACCGAGAACGACTTAAGGCGCGAGGCACGGTCATCTATCTATCCGCCACTGTCGAGCAGATCTTGGCGCGCACTCTCAACGACCGAACCCGTCCTTTGTTGCAAACCGATGACCGAGTGGGTGTGCTAACCACGCTGCTTGAAAAGCGAGACCCGTTGTACCGAGAAATCGCCGATATCATTATTCCTACTGGCGACGGCCCTCCCCGAGAAATCATTGCTCACGTACTGGAGCAAATAAAATCCAAGTTAGGCGATTCAGCCCAATTAAATTAAATTGCATAGAGATTAGTGATTGATGGAAACCTTAGAAGTTGCGTTGGGTGATCGTAGTTACCCTATTTACATCGGTGTTGGCTGTTTGGATCAGGCAAATTTGGTGCAGCAGCACGTTGTTGGGCAACAAGTGATGATCGTCAGTAACGACACCATCGCGCCACTTTACTTGGAAAAAGCGAAGGCATTATTTGTGGGCTATGACGTCAGTTGGGTGATTCTTCCTGACGGAGAAAAATACAAAGATTTGGATCATCTTAATTTAATTTTTGATGCCTTGTTGAAGCATCGCCACAGTCGCAGCACCACTCTAGTCGCCTTAGGGGGCGGGGTGGTTGGGGATATGACTGGTTATGCGGCTGCTAGCTATCAGCGTGGAGTTAATTTTATTCAGCTGCCCACCACACTGCTTGCGCAGGTGGACTCTTCAGTAGGGGGCAAAACCGGTGTGAATCATCGATTAGGCAAAAATATGATTGGCGCTTTTCATCAGCCTCAATGCGTCATTATCGACCCCAACTGTTTGCAAACGTTGCCAGCGCGGCAATTGAGTTCTGGCCTGGCGGAGGTGATTAAGTACGGCTTAATATGGGACGAGGCATTTTTTAGCTGGCTAGAATTAGAAGTCGACAATTTTGCTAAGCTGGATATGGCAGTGATTGAGCGGGCAATTTATCGTTCTTGCGAAATTAAAGCCGAGGTGGTGGCGCAAGATGAGCGAGAAAATGGTGTCCGCGCATTGTTAAATTTGGGTCATACCTTTGGTCATGCGATTGAGAACTGTGCCGGTTATGGTGAGGTACTCCATGGTGAGGCGGTCGCGATTGGTACTTACATGGCGGCGGATTTATCAAAACAATTGGGTTGGTTGACGGACGCTGATTGTGTTCGAATTGAACAGTTAACCCAGCGTGCCGGCTTGCCTCTTATCCCTCCGCCTGAACTGAGTGCATCTGCATTAAGGGATGCGATGAATTTGGATAAGAAAGTAGAAAATGGCAAGGTTCGATTGGTGTTGATGACCGCGATTGGCAAAGCGTGTGTCACGCTGGATTTCGAGCAGCATCAATTAGAAAAGACCTTGGCTGCGGGTGAATCTTTATGCAAGTAAGATTGGCCAATCACATTAACAATAAATAGAGCCTACAAGGATGTTAAACGACTCGAGTATAGAATCGAGTACCGCGATGCTAACTGGAATGTCTCGTTATCCATTGATTTTGGTTGTAATTGCCATTGTGCACTAGACTGCATTACAAAGAAGTATGCGTGCAGAGTGAATATGGGCTCAATGTTAGGCTATATATGCTGAATCAATAGTGCTNNACCACTATTGCAGGRCAGCTGGTGTAGCGCTACCGGTGAGGTTAAACGTAGGGATGCGGAGTTCGTTGACCAGGGAGTCGTCAATTGAGCTGGCAATGAAAACTAGCAATAAAAAAAAGAATAGAACAAGGAATAGGATATAGATGTCCGCACTTGCCCAGGAGGTGATTCTGAAATCCCAGGAGCCGCTGGTTTACGCGCAACGATTTGGTTTAAGTCGCGACCCGTTTCATGACGAAGGCGTGGAAGGATTATTCTACCCAGGTGCTGGGCGCCAGGATTGTTTAGACCGTCTGCATCACTTGAGCCGATATGGGCATTTTTTAGTGCATATCGTCGCTGATCTTGGGGCCGGCAAAACTCATTTGGCACGCATATATTATGCCCAAGCTCAAGACAATGCCTGTCGCATTAGTTATATCGATACGCCTGTGATGATGGGGCCAGATCAGATGATGCGCGTCATGGCCAAAGGCTTTGGAATCGCGCTGGATGAAAACGATACGGTGCTGCGAATTTTAGAAAAGTTATTTTCATTCGCTCAACAGCTTAAACCTCAATTAGTTGAAATGGTCTGTATTATCGATGACGCTCATCAGCTGGCGGCGGATAGCCTCGCCTTATTATTGAGCATTGTAGAGCGAGCCAAGGGCGAGAAAATAGGCATTCATATCGTTCTACTAGCGGAGACTCAATTTACGAAGCTGCTTTCCCAGCCTCAGCTCAAAGAATTATTTGAGCAACACAGTTACCCAATGACCTTGAGGTCTTTAACGGAAGGTGAAATTCGAGAGTACATCGAATATCGATTGCGAACCGCTGGCTATGCCTCCGCGTTCCCTTTTTCTGACAAACTGTTACGTCAGCTGTTTCAGCAAAGTAAAGGCATGCCTCAGCTCGTTAACCAGTTGGCCAGTCGGCTTTTAGTTCAACAAGCGGTGCAATCCAACCAAAAAAGTTGGGGGTTACCGCCGATTCATTTGGCTTCGGTGGTGGTATTGGGCGCATTGTTGATGGCATTAATGTTCTGGAATCAAGAGGGCCGTGAGTCGAAATCGGAGCATCAATCGCCCCCAGTAATGACGGATGCGGCCCCCGGCGGAGCGTTTTTGTCGAAACAAAAACTTTTATCTGCGGCGCAGTCCAACTCGGGGGTTGAAGCCGAAACGTCCAATGCTGAACCAAAGCCACCGATAGCGACCGTGGCTGAGCTGAGAAGGCTTGCGAAACCCGAGTCTATGGTTGGGCCTTCCGTAGCGGATACTAAAGAAGTGTTTGAGGCTGGGTCGAAACCTTCGTCAGCGGTGCGTGAGGAAGGCGGCCCTAATAACGTGCAAACCTTTGCAACTCGGTCACAGCCGGCTTTGCTTTCTCAGAGCACCACGCAATCTCAAAAGGCCATGCAATCTCCAAAGACTATGCAATCTCCAAAGACTATGCAATCTCAACCTGGCATTGAAAAAGCCGGTGCTGTGAAAGCCGCTCCTTCTTCGCGATTAAAAGCCCGAGTTTCGAATCGTGGCGGGTGGCTCAGAAGTAGAGACCCTGAACATTTTACCCTCCAATTGTTGGGGGCCCATAATTATGGAGCGGTGAAAAGCTTTATTGAAAATAATAAGGCGGTGGGGGAGCTGGCTCAGTTCAGTACCTCCCGGGAAGGGCAGCGTTGGTATGTGATTGTCTATGGCGACTACGCAAGTAGAGAAGGGGCTGTGCAAGCGATTTCTAGTTTACCCGACAGCTTTCAGGTGCTTAAGCCCTGGGTTCGAAGTTTTGCCAGCGTTCAAAACGACCTCGGTCGCAGAAGTGAAAATTAGCTTTCGTGGTTTGTCGGTGGCCATGGGTTGCGTCTCAGTGTAAGCTCCAGATCCATGAATATCCTATCATTACAGCACTAGCGATCGTTTTTCGATGCCGTGTTCGTATTTTCAAGAGTCCTTTATCTAACTTGAATGTTTACTTGAGGGCGCCTCGGGTCAGTAAAATAGCGCTATAAGCCCTTGTTTTTAGGTCTCAATTGGGGCGATTTGTGATCTCGGCTGTTCGCAGTTAGAATGGCTGTCCTTTTTTTTTGCTTTATTTTCGTCTTCGGGGATATTTTTTACGTCCCTTATTTGTGTAATTAATTGATTTATAGGAAGAAAGGATCTATGCGCGAGCAATCGGCAAGGATCTCTGGCCTCTATCGTCCAGGAGAATTCAAAGATAATTGTGGTTTTGGTCTAATTGCCCACATGGAAGGGCAGACTAGCCATAAATTATTACAGACCTCAATTGAGGCTTTAACCTGCATGACTCATCGCGGCGGTATTGCTGCGGATGGAAAAACAGGTGATGGCTGCGGTTTATTGATGCAAACCCCCGCGACATTTTTTAAGCAGGTGGGGCAGGAGCTGTTTGGGGAGTTTGGTGATTCATTTGCGGTGGGGATGGTTTTTCTCAGTCAAGATGACGCGGCAGCGGATCACGCGCGGAAAATATTAGCGCAGCAAGTGCAGCAGCGCGGACTGAAGGTGTTGGGCTGGCGTACAGTGCCGGTGGATTCTTCTGTGTGCGGTCCTATTGCATTAGATAGTCTGCCTAAAATTGAGCAGATTTTTATTGAAAGTGATGGCTTGGACGGCGCAGACTTCAACCGCGAACTTTTTTACGCGCGACGTAAAGCCGAAAAGCAGCTGGAGCAAGATGAAGACTTTTACGTCGCCAGTTTATCGGCGACGGTTATTTCTTATAAAGGCTTGGTCATGCCTGCTGATTTGGCCAGTTTCTATCAAGACTTGGGCAATAAGGCGTTAGCCACTGCGATTGTGGTCTTTCATCAGCGGTTTTCCACCAATACTTTGCCTAAGTGGCCTTTGGCTCAGCCGTTTAGATATCTTGCTCATAATGGCGAAATCAATACCATCTGGGGCAACCGTAATTGGTCTGTGGCGCGAACTAAAAAGTTTGAAACTGACAAGCTCACGGACATTGATTCGATACTACCCTTGGTGAATCGCACTGGTTCTGATTCTTCCAGCATGGATAATATGCTGGAGACATTATTAGTGGGGGACATGGGGTTGTTGCGCGCGGTGCGCATGATGGTGCCGCCGGCCTGGCAAAATGTAGAGACCATGGATCCGGATCTGCGGGCGTTTTATGAATACAACTCCATGCACATGGAACCTTGGGATGGCCCTGCGGGATTGGTGCTCACCGAAGGTCGATATGCCATGTGCATGTTGGACCGCAATGGTTTGCGGCCCGCTCGTTGGGTCATTACCAAAGACGGCTTTATTACGCTTGCGTCTGAAGTCGGCGTCTACGACTATAAGCCGGAAGACGTGGTGGCCAAAGGGCGGGTAGGGCCTGGGCAGATTTTGGTGGTGGATACTCAAACCGGTAAGCTGATGCATACCGATGACGTCGATAAGCACCTCAAAGAACGCCAGCCTTACCGTCAGTGGCTGAAAAACAAAAGTATTCGGCTTGAAGCCAGTCTGAGTAAGAAATCTTCTCAGCATCAGGTGATTGAGGGGAGCTCTCTCAAAGTTTATCAAAAACTCTTTCAGGTGAGTTATGAAGAGCGCCAACAAGTGCTCTTACCGCTAGGGGAAACAGGGCAAGAAGCCACCGGCTCAATGGGGGATGATACTCCCATGGCGGTGTTGTCCAAGCATGTGCGTTCGCCGTACGATTATTTTCGTCAGCAGTTCGCGCAAGTTACCAATCCGCCGATCGACCCGCTGCGTGAAGCCATTGTGATGTCTCTCGAGACTTGTTTGGGCCGAGAGCGGAATGTATTTGAGGAAACTCCGGAGCATGCTGAGCGAGTCATATTAACCTCGCCGGTCTTGTCTCATGAGAAATATGAGCGCTTGATGGGGCTAAAGGATAAAGGCTTTGATCAGCGAGTCATTGACCTGAACTACGACCCAGAGGCAGGTTTACAGCAGGCCATCTTGGATGTATGTCAGCAAGCGGAACAAGCGGTAAGCGAAGGGGTAGTCATATTAGTACTCTCCGATCGMAACATTGAAAAAGGCAAGCTGCCCATTCCCGCTGCGATGGCTGCAGGCGCGGTGCATCACCGATTAATTGCCCAAGGTCTGCGTTGTGACGCCAATATTGTAGTGGCCTCGGCCACCGTTCGAGATTCCCATCATTTTGCGGTATTGCTTGGTTTTGGGGTCACGGCAATCTATCCCTACCTTGCTTACGATGTGCTCACGGATTTGGTGCGCAATGGCGAAATCATTGGTGATCCAGACGACGTGGCGAAAAGCTATCGTCGAGGCATTAAAAAAGGCTTGCTGAAGATTATGTCGAAGATGGGCATTTCGACGGTGGCTTCYTATCGWGGGGCTCAGTTATTTGAGGCCATCGGAATCCACGACGAAATTATTGGCCTTTGTTTTAAAGACCTTACCAGTCGGATTCAAGGCGCTCGCTTTAGCGATTTTCAAGAAGACGCTCAAAAGCTTGCCAAAAAGGCCTGGCGTGTTTCTGAATCCATCGATCAGGGCGGCCTGCTGAAATACGTTCACGGCAAGGAGTACCATGCGTTTAACCCGGATGTGGTGCATGCACTGCATCGCGCGGTAGAAAATGGTGATCGTGCGGCCTATCGAGAATACGTGGCGCTGGTTGAAAATCGACCTGTGGCAGCGATTCGCGACCTGTTCAAGCTGAGGAKCACGAACAAGCCCATYGCGCTTACTGAAGTAGAATCAATTACCAAAATATTGCCTCGCTTTGATTCGGCGGGTATGTCGTTAGGGGCGTTGTCTCCCGAGGCTCATGAAGCCATAGCCACCGCCATGAATCGCCTGGGCGGACGCTCCAATTCCGGCGAAGGCGGGGAAGATGAAGCTCGATTTGGCACTGAAAAAATGTCCAAAATCAAGCAGGTCGCGTCAGGCAGGTTCGGTGTGACGCCGCATTATTTAGTCAACGCCGAAGTGCTGCAAATTAAAGTGGCACAGGGCGCTAAGCCTGGAGAAGGCGGGCAGCTGCCTGGCGGAAAAGTAAACAAACTGATCGCGAGGCTACGATATTCTGTGCCCGGGGTGACGCTGATTTCACCGCCGCCGCATCACGATATTTATTCAATTGAAGATTTAGCCCAGTTAATTTTTGATTTGAAGCAAGTGAATCCTGACGCCTTAGTGTCGGTTAAGTTAGTGTCTGAGCCCGGTGTGGGCACGGTGGCGGCAGGGGTAGCGAAAGCTTATGCTGATCTAATTACTATTTCCGGCTAYGACGGYGGCACMGCMGCGAGCCCGYTGASTTCGATTCGTTACGCTGGCTCGCCGTGGGAGTTAGGCTTGAGTGAGGCTCAGCAAGCGCTGCGCGCTAATGACTTGCGGGATAAGGTTCGCTTGCAAACCGACGGGGGTTTAAAAGGTGGCCTCGACGTTATTAAAGCGGCGATCTTGGGGGCCGAAAGTTTTGGTTTTGGTACTATTCCTATGTTGGCATTGGGGTGTAAATACTTAAGAATTTGTCATCTCAATAATTGTGCAACAGGTGTCGCCACTCAGAACGATGAGTTGCGGGAAGAGCATTTTGTAGGCGGTCCGGAAATGGTCATGAATTATTTCCGCTTGGTGGCGGAAGAGACCCGTGAATACATGGCTCAGTTGGGAATTCGTTCCATGAATGAGCTGATCGGCCGAACTGATCTGTTGGAAATATTGCCCGGGGAAACCAGTAAAACTCAGAACCTCGATTTAAGGCCGTTGTTAATTAACGACGCAGTGGCTGATGATAAGCCTACTTATTGTGGCACTGACCGTAATGCACCGTTTGATAAAGGTGTAATGGCTGAAAAAATGGTACAGCAATTGTTGCCTACCATTGAGGCGAAGTCGGGCGGTGATTTTGATATGAAAATCACCAATTGCGATCGATCCATYGGTGCGCGCATATCGGGTGAAATTGCCAAGCGYTATGGCAATCACGGCATGGCCGAGCAACCGATCCGCATCAATTTTAAAGGCACYGCGGGGCAAAGCTTTGGGGTTTGGAATGCGGGCGGCTTGGAGATGTACCTCGAAGGCGACGCCAAYGATTATGTGGGCAAAGGCATGGCGGGGGGTAAATTAGTGATTCGTCCCCCGGTGGAGAGTGAGTTTGAATCTCGCCATACCACCATCATCGGTAATACCTGTCTCTACGGCGCAACCAATGGCAAATTATTTGCTTCSGGTGGTGCGGGTGAGCGATTTGCAGTGCGCAACTCTGGGGCTCATGCGGTAGTCGAAAGTGCAGGGGATCATTGTTGCGAATACATGACCGGCGGTTGCATTACAGTACTAGGGAATACAGGCTATAACTTCGGTGCCGGAATGACCGGTGGTTTTGCTTATGTTCTCGACTTAGAAAATTTATTTTACGATCGCTGCAATCCCGAATTAGTGGATTTACATCGWGTTAACGGTGAAACCATGGAAGCYTACCGAAGCCATCTGCGTGCAGTGATTGCGGAATTTGTTGATGAGACAAAGAGTGCTTGGGGTGCGGAAATTTTAGAAGACTTTGACGGTTATCTTCGCAAATTTTGGTTGGTTAAACCAAAAGCGGCGAGTTTAGAGCGTTTGTTGAAAGACACTCGCACTCGTTCAGAATAGTCATTTTGTACGGTAATCCAGAATAGAGGAAGTGACGAAAGTCACGAGGTTTGTTTTATGGCGAAGCGCTTAAACAATAATTTCCAGTTTATTGAGGTGGGTCGACACGACCCGAAGAAAAAGCCGATTGAAACCCGGCGCGATCAATACTTGGAAATTTACGATCCCTTTAAACCCGATGAGGCGGCTGCGCAATCTCACCGTTGCTTGTCGTGTGGGAATCCCTATTGTGAATGGCGCTGTCCAGTGCATAACTACATTCCCGATTGGTTAAAGCTAGCCAGTGAAGGCAATATCGAAGAAGCGGCGCGATTGTGCCATGAGACCAACACCTTGCCTGAGGTTTGTGGTCGAGTGTGTCCGCAGGATCGCCTCTGTGAAGGGGCCTGTACTTTAAATGACGGCTTTGGCGCGGTGACTATTGGCGCGACTGAAAAGTACATTGTTGATACCGCGTTGAAAGCGGGTTGGCGTCCAGATCTATCTGACGTTGAGCAAACTGGCAAAAAAGTCGCTGTAATTGGCGCCGGTCCTGCTGGCTTAGGTTGTGCCGACATTCTGATACGCAACGGCATTAAGCCGGTTGTGTTTGATAAGTACCCCCAAATCGGCGGCTTGCTTACATTTGGGATTCCTGAATTTAAGCTTGAAAAAGAAGTCATGGAGCGACGCCGAGCGTTGTTCGAAGACATTGGCATTGAATTTAGGTTGAATACCGAAGTAGGTAAAGATGTTTCCATGCAGGCACTGATGGATGAGTACGACGCTGTATTTATGGGGATGGGCACCTATAAGTATATGAAGGGCGGCTTTGCCGGCGAAGATTTGCCGGGGGTTCATGAAGCACTGCCTTATTTAGTCTCCAGCGTGAATCGTAATTTGGGATTTGAGAAATCTGAGAAAGATTTTATTAATTTCAAAGGCAAAAATGTGGTCGTGTTAGGCGGTGGAGACACTGCCATGGATTGTAACCGGACCGCTATTCGCCAGGGCGCGAAGTCAGTGACTTGCGTTTATCGTCGCGATCAAGAAAATATGCCTGGTTCGCGCCGTGAAGTGCAAAATGCACAAGAAGAAGGCGTGCAATTTTTGTTTAATCGCCAACCAATTGCCATTATGGGTAAAGATAACGTTGAGCGAATTAAAGTGGTTGAAACTCGTTTGGGTGAGTCAGATGAGAATGGCCGAAGTCGTCCTGAAGCCGTGCCGGGCAGCGAACAGTTGCTGGATGCGGACGTTGTCGTTATTGCGTTTGGTTTTAGGCCCAGCCCGGAATCCTGGTTGAGTGATTTCGATATTAAATTAGACGGCGGTGATCGAGTGGTTGCGCCTGAAGAAGCTGAGTTTCCATTCCAAACCTCAAATCCGAAAGTATTTGCGGGGGGGGATATGGTGCGCGGTTCAGATTTGGTGGTGACTGCGATTTGGGAAGGCCGTGAGGCGGGCAAGGGTATTGTGGAATATTTGATTGGCTAATCGGCTTTCATGTGGCGTAGCTACAGGGGGTTGATTGTTGAAATGCCTATTAAAAATCCTTTTTTAATATTGCTTTGTTTTAAGTTAAGGCCTTACCTTTTGGTAGGGCCTTACTCTTTTCAAGATTCTGGTTTTCAATGTTCTGGTTTTAAAGTTCTGGTTTTAAAATTCTGTTTCTAAAATTATAGTGTTGGGATTATCAATATGAGTTTCGCGCCTTTAAAAAATGAACGTTTTCTAAACGCCTTAATGCGTCAACCTGTGGACGTGACTCCGGTATGGATGATGCGACAAGCGGGACGTTATTTGCCGGAGTATCGGCAGACCCGGGAGCGAGCTGGGGATTTTTTGGCGTTATGTAAAAATGCTGAATTAGCTTGTGAAGTGACGCTTCAGCCTTTGGAGCGATACCCGCTGGACGCTGCGATTTTGTTTTCAGATATTTTAAC
>NVTH01000025.1 GCA_002401525.1 Moraxellaceae bacterium
AGGGACAGAGCATTTAAAATATTTATTAAATAAATACCATAACCTCCCTCTCGCCTTAGCGGCTTACAACGCGGGAGAATCAAATGTGGCGAAATACCGGGGAATTCCGCCATTTCCAGAAACACAAAAATACGTTAAGAAAGTAATCAAGCTAACCCAATCCTACGCCAGCTTCCAATGAATGTTCCCCCCAAAAGATCCGCGCTGTTAAAAACTCACTCCAATATAATCGTTATCATATTCAGCATTCAACACTTCTAACTTCTCGCAAGGACTCGAATTCTGAATCGGACTTCCTGTGGTTAAATCAAATCGCATGCCATGACCAGAACAGCGAATAACCCCCTCCTTCACCCGACCCTTTGACAAGGGCACGCCCAAATGAGGGCAAGCATTATTCAGTAAATAAGTGATGCCGTCTTCTCGCATTAACAAAATAGATTTCCCGGGCAAGTCAAACACTTTGCGATACCCGTCGGTGACTTTAATTAATTGTTCTAATCGGTAAAAGGCCATTGCCATCCTCAATTCAAATTCACAGAGAAATTTTTAGTTTATTTTTCTGCCAAATAAAACCACGTATCTAACACCGTATCGGGACTAAGGCTGATACTGTCGATGCCGATTTCCATTAACCATTTAGCAAAATCAGGGTGATCGGAAGGCCCTTGCCCACAAATACCAACGTATTTCCCCGCCTTGTTACACGCCTTGATCGCCAGCTCTAATAATACTTTAACCGCCGGGTCTCTTTCATCAAACAGGTGATCCACAATACCGGAGTCGCGATCCAAGCCTAAGGTAAGCTGAGTCAAATCGTTAGAACCAATGGAGAAGCCATCAAAAAACTTTAAAAACTCCTCAGCCAATAATGCATTGGTGGGCAATTCGCACATCATAATTACTTTAAGCCCATTGTCCCCTCGCACCAAACCATTATCCGCCAACAACTCAACCACCCGCTCGGCTTCGGTGAGCGTGCGCACAAAAGGCACCATAATTTCCACATTATGAAACCCCATCTCATCCCGGACTTTTTTTAACGCTCGGCACTCGAGCTCGAAACAATCTCTAAATCGATCGGAGATATAACGTGACGCGCCCCGAAACCCAAGCATAGGGTTTTCTTCCCGAGGCTCATATATTTTCCCGCCAATTAAATTGGCATACTCGTTGGATTTAAAATCCGACAAGCGAACAATCACTGGCTCGGGAGCAAAGGCAACGGCCAAGGTCGCAATGCCTTCCACTAATTTTTCAACATAAAATTCAATCGGCCCCGCATAACCACAAATACGTTGATCCACCGTCTTTTGGATTTCCGGGGGTAAAGCATCGTAATTCAATAATGCTTTAGGGTGCATGCCAATCATGCGGTTGATAATAAATTCTAACCGCGCTAATCCCACGCCTTGATGAGGTAACGCTTGAAAATCAAAGGCGCGATCGGGATTAGCAACATTCATCATCATTTTAAACGGCAAATCCGGCATGGAGGCAATGGTATTTTTTTGCACATCAAACTCTAATTTACCTTCATAAATATACCCCGTATCGCCTGCTGCACAACACACGGTAACGTCTTCTCCCTCGTGTAAAACTTCAGTGGCATCGGCACACCCCACGACCGCAGGGATGCCAAGCTCTCGGGCAATAATGGCGGCGTGACAAGTCCGTCCACCCCGATTAGTCACCACCGCTGAAGCCATTTTCATCACCGGCTCCCAATCGGGATCGGTCATGTCTGTGACTAATACATCACCGGGAGAAATTTTATGCATTTCATCCGTGCTCTCAATAATACGCACTGCACCGCTGCCTATTCTCTGCCCAACACTTCGACCTTCGGCCAATACCTTGCCGTTTTCCTTCAACAAATAGCGCACTACACTGGAATTGCCTTCCTGGCTTTTCGTAGTCTCAGGATGGGCTTGCACGATGAATAATCCGCCACTTTGAGCGTCCTTCGCCCATTCAATTTGCATTGGATGATGGCAGTGTTTTTCAATCAATAACGCAGCTTGAGCTAATTGATGTAATTCTTTATCACTGGCGCAAAAATTAAATCGGTAGGAATCTGACACTTCCACGGATTCAATGGAATTTCCAACCCCGCTGCCCTCAGCACTAATCATTTTAATGGATTTGGAACCCATGCTACGGCGTAAAATCGAGGGCCGACCCGCCTCTAAAGTCGCTTTAGAAAGGTAAAACTCATCGGGGTTCACTAAGCCACTTAAAACCGCTTCTCCTAATCCATAGGAGGCGCTTATAAAAATAACCTCCCGAAATCCGGTCTCAGTGTCTAAGGTGTAAATGACTCCGCTGGTAGCGTCATCGCTGCGTACCATACGCTGTACCCCAACAGATAATTCCACATCCTCATGGGCATAGCCTTGTTGCTCACGAAATGCGATGGCGCGCTCATTAAATAAGCAAGCAAACACCTCGATGACCGTGGTGAGGACATTTTCTAGGCCGCAAATATTGAGGAAGGTTTCTTGCTGTCCGGCAAAAGAAGCGTCCGGCAAGTTTTTAACCATCGCCGAAGACCGTATCGCAACGGCTAGGGTTTCATCACCGCCGGTTAACTTCAGATAAGCATCACTGATCTCGCTCACTAATTCAGGCGCCAAGGCGCTGTCTCTAATCCAATCACGAATGGCTTGCCCACTGGAAGCCAAGCTTTCAATGTTCAGAACATCGCATTGCTGGAGCTCAGCGAATATTTTTTGATCGAGCCCTTCTTGGCTTATAAATGTTTGGTAGGCCCCGGCGGTGGTTGCAAACCCTCCTGGCACGGTCACATCGGTCCCCGAAAGTTGATTCAGCATCTCGCCTAACCATGCGTTTTCTGCTCCGACTTTATCGACATCATCAATGCCTAAATTCTCGAACCAAATAACATTACTCAAGGTTTACTCTCCTTTAAACTGAGCCTTGAAAACCAAAGCGTCAAAACCAAGACCTCAAAACCTAGCGAGCTCCAGCCAACAATTGTTGTAAAACTCCAGACGGTACTCACTCAACGGGAATCGCCCCTTCTAACACTTTAGCAAGCGAACCGTATTCTACCGAAATTAACTGCTGATTTCTGAATGATTTTGGCTAGAATAGCCAATACAGATTCAAAAATCGTTAGTCGAACGGCAAACACTAAAGGCTGGAACAGCAAACACGATAAGCTGGAACAGCAAACACTACTGGATTGCCAATCGCCTCGTTTTTGCCCGACGAAATTTAAACCGTAACATCACCAAAATGATGCATTTCTGCATTAGGCCCCGCGCATGAAAAGAACCGCTTTTTTTATATCCGACGGCACCGGAATTACCGCCGAAACACTCGGCCATAGCTTATTAAGTCAATTCGAAAACATCGACTTTGATCAAGTCACCTTGCCCTATATTAATAACGAGGAAAAAGCCTACGACACGGTAAAACGCATCAATCAAGTGGCGGCCAAAGACGGCACAAAACCGATTATTTTCGACACCATTATTAATCACAACATCCGTGACATTATGGCAACCTGCGAAGGGTTTATGGTGGATATATTTACCACCTTTCTAAAGCCGCTGGAGCAGGAACTGCAAGTCAGTTCTTCCTATACGGTGGGAAAATCCCATTCAATTGTGAATGAAGCAGGATACAAAATAAGAATCGATGCCATCAATTTTTCCATGGCGAATGATGATGGCGGAAGAGTGCGACATTACGATCAAGCGGATATCATTCTGACCGGCGTTTCTCGCAGCGGTAAAACTCCCACCTGCCTTTATTTGGCGCTGCAATTTGGGCTCAATGCAGCCAATTACCCCCTCACAGAAGATGATTTAGAAGAGGAAACACTCCCTGCACCTCTCAAAGCACACAAGGATAAACTATTCGGATTAACCATCGACCCCGAGCGCTTATCGGTGATCCGTCACGAGCGCAAAGCCCACAGCCGTTATTCATCGCCGCGTCAGTGTCAGCAAGAAACCCGGGGGGCTGAAGCAATATTCAATCGCGAAAACATCCCTTACATCGATGTCAGCGAACTATCAGTGGAAGAAATATCAACGCGAATACTGGTGCAAACTGGGTTTGAACGGCGTTTGCGATCTTGATCGCCGTCTCGCCCTCTAACCTCTAATCCAAATGACCCCAAAGATCATAGCTATCTGACGCTTCGATCGTGGCCGTTACAATCTGGCCGATTTTTAGATCAGTTTCACCATTGAGATACACTGCGCCATCAATCTCAGGCGCATCGCCTTTGGTTCGACCTATGGCGCCCTCTTCATCCACTTCATCGATAAGCACATCAAGACGTTGGCCTACTTTTGCCGCTAGTTTTTGCTCACTGATTTGTTTCTGTAAACTCATAAAGCGGTCAAAACGCTCGCGCTTTAATTCTTCTGGCACAGGGTTAGCCAACTTATTGGCCGCCGCACCATCAACCGGCGAATATTCAAAACAGCCTACTCGATCCAACTGAGCCTCAGACATCCAGGTCAGTAAATGCGCAAAGTCTTCATCGGTTTCGCCCGGAAAGCCCACCACAAAGGTACTTCTGAGCGTTAACTCCGGGCACACCTTGCGCCAAGATTCAATTCGCTTCAATACATTCTCCGCATGGGCAGGCCGCTTCATTGCCTTTAATACCTTTGGACTGGCATGCTGAAAAGGAATGTCCAAATAAGGCAGTAACTTTCCTTCCGCCATTAATGGAATCAGATCATCAACATTGGGATAGGGGTACACATAATGTAAACGCACCCAAACCCCTAGATCACTCAGCGCTTCGCAGAGATCCTTCAATCGAGTTTTAATCGGACGGCCCCCGGAAAGACTTAACTTATATTTCAAGTCTACTCCGTAAGCACTTGTATCTTGTGATATTACTAACAGCTCTTTGACGCCAGACGCAGCTAAGCGCTCCGCCTCTTGGTAAACATCCCCCGCTTCACGACTGACTAATTTGCCGCGCATTGAGGGAATGATGCAAAAACTACAACTGTGGTTACAGCCCTCAGAAATTTTCAAATAAGCGTAATGCCGAGGAGTCAGCTTAATCCCTTGAGGTGGCATCAGGTCTAAATGGGGGTTATGTGCGGGAGGAGGAATCACTTCATGAACCGCTGAGACCACTTCTTCATAGGCCTGCGGCCCGGTCACATGCAGTACGCTGGGATGAATCGCCCTGATATTGTCTGGGTCTACTCCCATGCAACCAGTAACGATCACTTTGCCGTTCTCTCTCAGCGCCTCACCGATGGTCTCCAAGGACTCCGCTTTTGCACTGTCGATAAAACCGCAGGTGTTCACCACCACTACGCCAGCGCCTTGATAACTTGGGCTAATCTCATAACCTTCTGTTTTAAGCTGTGTAAGTATCCGCTCCGAGTCCACTAACGCTTTGGGACAACCGAGGCTTATGAACCCTACCTTATGTGTTTCAGACTTATCAGACATTGAATACCGACTTTTCATTTAGCTGCTTGGGGGGGCTGCATTGTACAGAAGTCGCTTATCAGCGGCTAATGTAACTTCATTCTAGCGCTCGATTGGCAATTTCCCCTTATTTACCCTGCGCTGCGATGGCCAATTCTATGGTTTAACAATGACTAGGGTGCATTGATCGGACATTAAAGGATAAGTGGCTAAACCTCGACTAACCTTCAAGGTATGAACCAATTCCCTGTAAAGCCCAACCAGTGATAACAGAGTCCAGTGAAACCTAAAGCACTTGTGATCGAGCCAACCAAGCTCTATGGTCAGCTTCTAACGGAGATCCTCTCGGATTTAGGAATCGAAGTTTTTATCGCCGTAGATGGCAAATCCGCGCTGAGCTTAATCACCAAACAAAATTTCGATTTTGCCTGCATTTCCCTCTACCTTCCTGATGATAGCGGCATTAATTTGTGCGAAAAAATTCGCCAAATTAGCTCAATGAAACACATCCCCATAGTGATGCTAACTTCCGAGCAGGACAAGGAGACATTAAACCAGGGTCTAGGTGCCGGGATTACCGAAATATTACAAAAATCAAACGCCCATTTATTATGCACAGGGATTACCCGTTTCGTTAAACACATTTTTGATAACGAAGCGCTTTCAGGCAATGTGCTTTATATAGATGACAATCAAACCAGTGCAGACATTATCACCAATTTACTCAGTGACATGGGCTTGAAGGTGACCCACAAGCGATCCGCAGAAAACGCTTTTTACCTGTTAAAAACAGACTCTTCTAACGTTGACCTAGTCCTGACTGATTTGGTGTTAGAAGGTTGCATGACCGGCATTGCATTGCTAAGTCAAATTAGAGATTTACCGGACGAGCGCAAAAGAACACCCGTGCTCATCATGACCAACAATCAAGACCCAGCACGAAAAATTGAATTACTTAAGTTGGGAGCCAACGACTACGTTTCCAAGCCCATCATGCCGGAGGAATTGCGTGCCCGCGTTAAGACGCTGATCACCAACAAGCAACTGATCGATCAAGTCCAGGCCCACGAACAAGAAATTCGCATCATGGCTGAAACCGATCAGCTCACACAGTTATTCAATCGCCACCGCCTTGCCGAAATGGCGCCCATTTTCATTAGCCAAGCAATTCGTCAAAAACACCCACTGAGCACAGTCGTTATTGATATCGATTTTTTCAAAGCCATTAACGATACCCATGGGCACGGCATGGGAGACTTAGTCCTAGCTAGTGTTGGCAAAGTAATAAAAGAAAATTGCCGCGATGAAGATTTCGCCGCACGATTTGGCGGCGAGGAGTTTGTATTAATTTTGCCCTATTGCAATCAAACTGATGCGTTTACCAAGGCAGAAACACTTCGCAAGAAAATTGAGCAGCTTCAGCCTCAAGGCCTTACAGTAACCGCCAGCTTTGGAGTCTCCACATTATCATCAGACGATGACGATCAAAGTTTTGATCAGTTATTTTCGATCGCGGATAAGGCGGTTTACGCATCAAAGGAAAACGGTCGCAATCAAGTCAGCCTGGGTCAGCCAACCGCGCATTAAACCTGTCTGTTCTATAAACCCGTCTAAGTATTATAAACTCACCTAAATATAAAAAACCGGCCTGCGTGCTACCCCATCGATCATTAAAGCCAACTCCTAACAAGCTAACGCTAATCAAAGACTTCTTTGCGAGCCGGTAAGTCCTGATATTCTGCCACTTTCTTCTGAGCTCGTGCCGCTATGGATTGCATCAGATCCGGTGCCTGGAACATACCCGATTGCCACGCCGCCATGTAATGTAAACTGTCTGCCACGCTGTGATCACGCGCATAGTTAATCATTTCTTTGCTGCCTTGAACTGCAAGCGGGGAATTTTCTGCAATACTTCGAGCAATGCTCATCACGTGCGCCATCATCGACTCTTGATCTGCAAAAACCTGGTTCACCAAACCACAACGCAACGCTTCCGGGGCATGAATCTTTCGCCCGGTGTAAGCCAATTCACGCATCAATCCCGATGGGATTAGTTTAGGCAAACGTTGTAGCGTTCCCAAATCCGCAGTCATGCCCAGTTGAGTTTCCGCGATGGTAAAATAAGCGTCTTCCGTGCAATAACGGCAATCCATGGCACTCACCATATCCACCCCACCGCCGACACATCCACCATGAATGGCCCCCAGTACGGGCATGCGTATTTTTTCAAACACGTTAAAACAATCCTGCAAATCAAGCACAAGCTGTCTCAGCTGTTCCCTTTGGCGTCCAATTTCTAACTCAGCGCCTGCACTTCCGCTGCTGCCAAACATGGCTAAATCCATTCCCGCCGTAAACGACTTACCGTTCGCGGAAACCACTAAGACCCTGGCGACCCCTTGACGATCCAAATCAGTCACTAACTTTGGCAACTGCTGCCAAAATTCCTTGTTCATCGCATTACGCTTGTCAGGGCGATCCAACACTAAATGAGCGACATGGTCCTCAACGGATAAATGCAAGGGATTCTGATCAGACATATTTAATCCTCAATTATGATCACTTAGGAAATCAGCTACTCACTCGCTAACGAAAAGGACTCAAAGAGCGTCATTCTTTTCGCTCAAAGGCTACAATAACAACACTTAAATAATGTTAAACTCATCATTCCAATCGCACTCCTGACCGAGAACATCACTGATTAGGAAAACGATTGAATAACCCCCGCGATACTGCGCGCCAACGGCAGTGTCACCTAAACAGATCCGACCTTCATTAGCAACCAACAAAATTGAACTACCAAATTACTGAATTACCCTACGCTACCTGCAGCACTGATTTATACAGTCATATTGCTAATCAAACTTGGACTATCTTTTTAGATAGCTGTGCGGACCTTGGCGCATCGGGTCGCTTCGACATCATTGCATTTGATCCTTTCGTCAAGATCCAAACTCAAAACCAACGCACCACCGTCACAAAAAAAACGGCCGATAATCGCTGGGTCTCAAACACTCTTTCCAGCGACCTTTTTGAAATCCTGAAAACAGAAATAAAACCCTTCGAGAGCCTCATTAGTGGATTAATTAAATCGTCCCAACTGCCTCAAGACCTGCCTTTTTACGGCGGAGCAATGGGCAACTTCAGTTATGATTTAATTAAGCCCAAGCAATCCAAACCCGCTAGAAACAGCTCAGCGACAGACGCTAACATCGGCATTTTCGATTGTTTTATCGTCGTCGATCACCACCAGAAAAAGACTCGCTTGGTCGAACTGAACCTAGCCAACCCCAATTCAGCCGGCACCGAGCTAAACCACGCCTCGCAAAAAAGCAAAGCAACTCTCCGCAACAAATTAGTCAGCCGAAAGTCTCAAGGATCAGCGCCAGAATTACCGCCCTTTAAACTCACCCAAGCATTCAGCCTGGACAGCACCATCGATGAATATAATGCTCAATACCGACGCATTATCGACTATATTTACGCTGGAGATTGCTACCAAGTTAATTTTGCGCAACGCCTTAGCAGCACCTATTCCGGTCATCTTTGGAATGCCTACAAGGCATTAAGAAGCAGCAGCCCTGCGCCCTATTCCGCATTTATGCAATTCCCCGGAAGCACCTTGTTAAGCCATTCCCCAGAAAGCTTTCTCTCAGTGCAACAACGGCTCGTCACCACGCAGCCTATTAAAGGCACTCGCCGACGATCACGCAATCCCATCGAAGACCAGCAATTAAAATCCGAGTTGGCAAGCAGCCTCAAAGACCGTGCTGAAAACTTAATGATTGTGGATTTAATGCGCAACGACCTAGGCAAACATTGCAAACCAGGTTCAATCACCGCCGACGAATTATTCAAACTTAAATCGTTTTCCAACGTCCACCATTTGGTGTCTACGGTGCGAGGCGAACTCGATGCTAGCAGCCATCCGTTGGACTTATTCAGAGATTCCTTTCCAGGCGGGTCAATCACGGGCGCGCCTAAAAAACGAGCCATGGAAATCATTAATGAACTGGAACCCTCTCATCGAGGGCCCTATTGCGGGTCATTGGGATACTTGAGTTTCGACGGCCAAATGAACACTAACATCGCCATACGTACTTTATATAATCAAGGGGCTAGATTGCACTGTTGGGGCGGAGGAGGAATAGTCGCGGATTCTAACTGTGAAGCGGAATATCACGAATCCCTGGATAAAATAAACAATCTAATTGAGACCTTAAATAAACTCTAGGCAACTCACACTAGCCCACGTATTGATTCATATGCGCCATGCTCACTCGAACCACCTGCTCGCACCTACCCATCAGGCTTGCCGCCTCGCCGATTATATCCGCACCCAGGCATTTCCAAACCCTCGTGCATTTCCATACCTGCGTGCATTTCCGCTCTCACCCCGTCATTCCCGCGAAGGCGGGAATCCATCGGGTTTAAAACACTGAAGCCAGACACCAGCAACTATTACGTTTCGCCAAGAACAAAGAGCGCACCGAAKYKWCATSGNATYMSYKCYNTTCGMSNNGGAWTSMCGMCTKSGCGGRAATGACGACTGGGCGCAGCCATGCAGTTTTAGAAGGTGTTCTACTGACGAGATAAAATAATATCGCGATTACTGGCTCGCTCTATCTCTTGCTTTAATTCTTCGTAAGTAGTCATGGAAGGATATTGAGGAAATTCTTCAATCACATTTTTTGGAGCTTTGAATAAAATACCTGCATCAGCCTCGGATAACATAGTGGTATCGTTGTACGAATCCCCCGCCGCAATGACTCGATAATTGAGCTGATGGAAAGCAATCACTGATTGTCTTTTAGGGTCTTTTTGACGGAGTTTATAGTCCACTATTTTACCTTCGGCATTCACGTCTAAACGATGGCAAAATAAAGTAGGCCAGCCCAACTGGCGCATCAGAGGTTGCGCAAATTCATAGAATGTATCGGAGAGTATCACCACTTGAAATTGCTCTCGCAAGCTATCAACAAATTCCCGAGCCCCTTCCATAGGCCCCATCTCGCCAATCACTGCCTGAATATCAGCAATGCCCAAATTATTCTGATCCAAGATGGAAAGTCGTTGCTTCATTAAAACATCATAATCTGGAATATCACGGGTCGTTGCCTTCAATTCCTCTATGCCCATTTTTTCAGCAAAATTGATCCATATTTCAGGCACCAACACCCCTTCCAAATCCAAACATACAATTTCCACAAAGCACTCCTATCTAATCAAAAGGCCCTCTGCCAAGCAGCGGCCGCACCATTCTCCCAGAAAAACCACCCTAGAACTCAACGCAGGCTGGGCCGAAACCCCCTTAAGCGAACAATAATCGGCTTGGTCAGACGGGCCCCATGGATTCCTGGGGAAAGAATCGGCAAATTTACCCGGAACAACATCGAGTTGCAATAACTCATCAAACCGAGCGTCAAAGAAAGCGTTGACTTCATTTACATCGCGCTAAAATACAGCCAATAATCGCCACCCCACTTATAACCCAGCGGAATATCTTTATTTCTAGTCAGTGTTATTCAGTATATAGACAATCTGATAGACTAGCCCGGCTTCGAGTTCCCCTAGGCCCTTCGAGCCAAGCGAGCTCAGTAGAGCGGATAAACTAATACTGAGACGCGTACCGTTATAAACGCCTACGCATTTCAAAACGACGTTTGAAATTTTATTTTAAACAAACAGTTATAACAAATTTCTATTTGATCTTTTAACGTTGCGAGGGTGTGTGATGAGCTTTACCGACCAGGAAATACAGCAGTGGGCCGAGGATTATCAAGATAAGTCGCCACAACAAGTGTTGGAACTGGCTTTCGAGGTGATCACAGACGACATCGCCATCTCTTTTAGTGGTGCAGAAGACGTTGTTTTAGTGGATATGGCCAGCAAGCTAGGCAAAGACATCCAAGTATTTACCCTCGACACCGGTCGCCTTCACCCAGAAACCTACCAACTACTGGATCAAGTGCGGGAAAAGTACGGCATCGAAATTCAAGCCATGTACCCCAACGCYGATCAAGTTGAAAAGTTAATTAAAGAAAAGGGCTACTTTAGCTTTTACCAGGACGATCATAAAGAGTGCTGCTCAATCCGTAAGATCGGCCCGCTACGCCGYAAGCTCAGCGAACTAAACGCCTGGGTCACCGGTCAACGCAAGGACCAGAGCCCTGGAACTCGTACCAACGTACCAGTAATTCAAATTGATAATGCGTTCGCTGGTCCAGATAGACAACTGATCAAGTTCAACCCGCTTGCAAACTGGTCYTCACARCAAGTGTGGAGCTACATTCGCAGYAACGACGTTCCTTTCAACAGCTTGCATGAAAAAGGATTTATCAGCATTGGCTGTGAACCCTGTACCCGCCCTGTATTACCTGGCCAGCACGAACGAGAAGGCCGCTGGTGGTGGGAAGAAGCCACTGCCAAAGAATGTGGCYTGCACTCAGTCGCTAACGCTAAATAACAAGAGAACACGTCGAACTAGCAATGAAAATCACCTTTGTTAAAAAGATTAAAGCCGACGGCTCTGCGTGTAAAAAGTGCGCAGAGATCTCTCAGCGACTGGAAGATTCCGGTCAAATCAATCACATTGACGAAGTGGTAATTGCSGACGAGAGYAACCCCCTTAGCCCAGGAATGGTGCTTGCTGACCGACTAAAAGTCGAACGCGCGCCCTTCTTTGTTGTTGAACATGACGACGGTAAAGAAGACGTCTACACGGTTTATTTTAAGTTTGTAAAAGAAGTCCTTAACCAAAAGACTGAAGCGGTCGACGAAAACAAAGAAATACTCGAACAAAACTCGGATCTGGATTTTTTATAGCCGGCATTTGAAGTCAATGACTTAAGCGAAGGGCGCACCTAAACAGTGCGTCTTTTTTTTGCAAGAGACAAAGCCCGACTGGAGTCGAGCCCCCCTATTATTCAAATTCGTTAACTGTCACACGCTTCGGATTTCCCTCACAAACACTTCAAGCCATTGAATTAAATAGCATTTAACCATCTATCTCGCGGTTTAGCGTTATAATTTAATTCTCTTAACGAATGAGTTATTATCGAGCCCCAATATAAAAAATAACTTCTACGCAGTAGCCCTCTATGAAATTAGCCAGCCCCCTTATTAAAAAGCTATTCACAATATGCTCCTTAGTGCTTTTAATCGCCCTAAACGGCTGCGGAGGCGATAGCGGTAACCCTAACGATATCGTTTTTACAGAAGTGGACCCCATCATTGATTCAACTCCTGAGCCAGAACCAGAACCAGAGCCAGAACCAGAGCCAGAGCCAGAACCAGAACCAGAGCCAGAACCAGAGCCAGAGCCAGAACCTGCACCGATTGCCAATACCATTAGCATTAACGCAGACGCGATCGAGATCCCCTCTGATGGCGGAACCCTTATTACCTTAATCTCAATATTAAAAGACCAAAACGAAAACCCAATGAGTGACACCCAAATTAACTTCACTAGTTCAAGCGGGCAAATCACGGCGAATGATGATGGGATTACCAATCAGCAGGGAACCGCCACTGCCCTGCTCAGTATAAGTTCTCCAGCCTTAGTAAACGTCGATATTACCGTTACCGTTGACGGCCTTTCGGAGTCCTTGAGCCTGCCGGTGGTCGGCACCACATTAGTGATGGACGTTCAGGATTTCTCTGCGCTGGGCAAATCAGTGCCAATTGAATTGACGTTATTAGATTCTTCAAGCCAACCCATTGAAGGAGAGGCTATTGAGCTGACATCTAGGCTAGGGAACCCTCTGGATAATAGCGCTCCGATTACCGACAGTGAAGGAAAAGCGTTCGCCTCTCTGACCACCAGTATTGAAGGAATAGAAGTGCTCTCTGCATCAGCTCTTAACGCCAGTATTTCCTCAACTCAAAAGCAGATTAATATCGAGCGTGACGTATTCGATTTAATGCAAACTGACGACAATAGCGATCCGATCTTTCAGGCCGTACCATTTTCAGAAACCGGCTATGTAACATTAATTTGGAGCGAAGATCTTATTCCAGTTAGTAACGAGGCGGTTGTATTAGGTCTCACGCGGGGCGTATTTGTCAGTACTGGGACTAATAGCGCTGAATTAGACACTGATATCAACGGTGAAATTTTAATTGAGATTGAAGACGAACTCGAACCCGGTGCAGCGGAACTCACAGCCTCCGCTAGAGATGGCGAGCTAAGCGCCAATATGCAAATAACCTTCATCGCCGACGATCCACAACTAATCTCACTCACTGCGCTTCCTGATTCAATCAACGTCACTGAAACTGCCACCGTAGAAGCGTTAGTGACCGATGCACTTAACTATCCAGTCCCTAATACTGTGGTGGCATTTTCTATAAACGACCAAGGAGGTGGCTCTATAAGCCCTGGCGAAGTGACAACCGATATTAACGGGGTAGCCGAAACAACTTATACGCCCAACCACAGCACTCAAACTATTGGCGCAGCAGAAATCATCGGCACAGTCAAATCAAACACCTCTGCCAGCAACAACGCCTTTATCACTGTCTCAGAAGCAAGCTTGGGCGTTACTATTGGTACCGGTAATACCAGCTACATCACCAAACAAGAAACCAGTTTCCTGGTCCAATACATTGCAAGGGTCACCGATATTAACGGGCTCGGAATCCCCGGAGCCAATGTTGATGTGTCAATTGCCCCGGTCGAATTTGCCAAAGGTTTCTTTGAGCCCACTGACGCTCTTAATAAAGGTCAAATAACCGATCCAGGAGAATACAACCCGATTATATTCGATCGTTGGAAAATAGTGGTCACAACTGATCCGGTCTGCCCTAATGAAGATTTAAATGAAAATGGCCTGTTAGACCCAGGAGAAGACACTAACGGCGATGGCGTACTTAGTCCGGGCCAAGTCGCTAGTCTCGACCCCCAGGTCAACGGGGAAATCGCCCTGACCGATGAATACGGCGAAACCTATATCGACATTAGATACCCGCAAGATCATGCAAACTGGGTACGCTATTCAATAACCGCCACCATTACCACAGACCAAAACACTGTCGTCGAAGATGTCGCTCTTCCTTGGCTCCCAGTAAATATTGAGGAACTAACCGTTCTTGATGTCCCTCCTGCTAACGTAGTAAGCCCCTGGGGTAGCAGTAGCGATTGCAGTAATATTGAATAAACAAAAACTAGAATTTAAATATAAAGCCTTATTAGAGATCATTATGTTAAAAAGAATTACTCTCCTCTGCACATTGTGTGCAGGCTTCGCCTCTGGACTAGCTCAGGCAGATACTGCGCTTGAATCATTTCTTTTGAAATCCTACGCCGAAGTCCAATTTGGCTCCGCTAGCAATAGCATTGACCATGCGCCAGCCGAGGGATTTGTTCTGGATAATACCGGCGATGAATTTGATTTCGAAGACAGTTTTAACGCAGGAATCGTTGCTGGCTATAACTTCGTCGAAGAACGTAATTTTGATTTAAGCTGGGAGGTTTCTTATCGCTTTTTTTCTGAGACTACCGGCGGAACAAAATCTTCTTCTGACCTCAGAATCCAACTGATCGAAAACAATCTTTTTTGGCAATCCATTGCAGCGGGTCTTAGGGCAAAAGTGATGTTAAATGAGAGCTTATCAGCGGTTGTTAAAATAGGATTCCATCACTGGTACGCAGACATGGACCATACAGTTATTGAACAAATAACTAATGAAGAAGGCCTAACAACCCACATAGGAAACAATGAATTCAGCACTGACTCAGATGGCAGCGATGCCTACAGCGGAATTGGCTTTCAATACCATATCAACAAAAACATCTATGCAGGATTAGAGTACAGCAACTATAAAATCAGCCCTTTCGATGAACGAGGTAATGTTAAATCCACCGCTCTTTCTGTAGGCTTTAGCTTCTAGAGACCACCGCAAAGATTCTAACGGCCGATGCCTTTTACCCAAGCGTCGACCGCTAGAATTACACCTAACCCAGTCTTCCTTAGCTTCCTTCCCCGCGAGCCCATTGCTCACGCCTTAATCCATTCCATATCCCACTTAATGTAAGGTTTGTTCGTAATGCAGTTGTTAAATGACCTCCAAGAAATATACCTCAACGATCGTTGGGGCAAACGTCTTGGCGTAGAAATCAGTGAAGTAAACCCAGAAAATATTCATCTACAGCTGCCTTTTAAACAGCAAAACATGAATTTGGGTGGTCGCATGCACGGCGGTGTATTAGCGTCCCTGTTGGGGGATTCCGCAAAGTTATTAACGCTTAAAGATGTTCGGCACCATGACTCACTTGGCCTGACCCTTTAAAAAAAATAATTAGCTTTTCGAGCCGCCCCAAAAAGCACAAGACCCAGAAAGCACAAGAGGCGCGAATTGCTTTAGCAACGAACGCCTCTCTTAACAAACACGTTTAAATTAAAATGCCCATTTAATACCGGCTTGATAAATCACTCCGCCTAGCTTCATTTCAATATCCAACTCAGGAATAACAGTTTCAGGGATGCCTTCACCGACAATCTTCATGTCTCTAAAACTAATTTCCGCGTCCAACGTTAGCGCTTTAGCATCAAAAACAAATGACCAATGATCGCTAATTTGATAATCAAGCCCTACCAAAAAGAAATACCCTAAGCTGGCATCGATTTCTAAACTTGATTCACTGAAATCAACCAAGCTCAAATTTTCTAAATCCACATCCAGCACATCGAAATATAAAATCCCCACGCCCAGATAGGGGCGAATTCTTGGCGTCAATTGAAACTTATAATTGGCATTAAAGATTGCACCGATGACTTTAATTTCTCCAATTTCACCTCTAACGGCTGGAATCGCCATAGTCTCTGGTAAAAAGGGCAAAAGTTCTGCGGGAACTAGACCGCCAAGCTCGCTCATGGCCACCTCACCGCCCGCGTAATTCACATGCAATTTTAGGGGGTCAGGCGGCGCAATCACCGTTTCGATGGATAATCGACTAGTGACCTGATACCCAATCAACAGAGCCGGTGTTACAAAATTTGATTTAGACAAATCAGTGTCACCCATCACCGCACTTTCGACAGTCATGGATAAATTATCTAAATTAAATATATTATTAATGAATGCATAACTTCCTTGCACGGAGCCGCCTGATGCAGAGGATGGATCCGCTAATAGAGCCGTAGGCGCTATGTAAAACTGGTTCGCCCGCTGAAAAGCAAATACGCTACTGCTTGAAACAAAAAAAGTCGCTACTAAGACCAAACTAAAAATTCGCTGCTTACCAATCATTCGACCATTAGCCTCGCTGTGATGAAAAAGAATTTAGTTCCCAGCTTTGAATCTGCAGCAACGCCCTTGCCCAAACCAACTACTGAAACTTGATCTTAGTTAATTGACGAAAATCCGCACTAGTTAGCAGATAAACCGTCGTAAATCCATCTTGAGAGGTGGGTCACATTTTTTTATATTTTGTTGGAATAAAACCCTCTTTGAATAGAACCAAAGAGCACTAAAACATTCGATATTAGCGTGGCGTCAATAAGTGAATAACAATTGAGCGCTTTAAAAGGCCAACAATTTGACCGCTAAAATTCGCTTTTTAAGGCGTTGGTGATTACTAATACGCCTATAATCGATTGATCTTATTCCAACCGCTTAACAATCCAATCGCAACGTGCTATTTAATACAGCCACAATATAAGCGCACTCATCATTCCCGCAGATGCGGAAATCTAAAACGCCCCCAAAGACGGGATTGCTAATGCCTCAGGATCGATCAACACCATGGAAAAGCATCAACAATTACTTACGAAACAATTTGGTTTACAGAATTTTCGCCCTGGACAAGAAGAGGTTATTAAAACGCTACTTGAGGGCCGCTCCTCGTTAGCCGTATTCCCTACGGGAGGCGGAAAAAGTCTCTGCTATCAATTACCCGCTTTGCTATTAAGCGGTTTAACTTTAGTGGTGTCACCATTAATCGCGTTAATGAAAGATCAGGTGGACCAACTTCAAAAACTGGGCATCGCTGCAGCCCGACTCGACTCCAGTCTTGATAAAGACCAAGTACTCGCGGTTTATCAAGGGATCAAAGATCAAACACTTAAACTGCTCTATGTTTCCCCTGAAAGGCTCACCAACGAAAGGTTCTTATCCCGTCTAAAACCCATTGAAATTTCGTTAATGGCGGTCGACGAAGCCCATTGCATCTCCGAATGGGGGCATAATTTCAGACCCGATTATTTAAAACTATCGGCATTAGTTCAGTCTCTCGACGTGCAATGCGTTCTAGCGCTCACAGCGACCGCGACCCCCGCCGTCTCCAAGGAGATCTGTGAACGCTTCGCCATCAAGCCCAAAGATTTCATACAAACCGGCTTCTATCGACCCAATTTGAGCCTAATGATCAACCCTTGTTCGCAGCAGGAGAAAAATCAGGCGTTGTTAAAAAGCATTCGTCAGGGCCTCAATGAACCCACTATCGTCTACGTCACCTTACAAAAAACAGCGCAGCAAGTGGCTGATTTTTTATGTGCCAACGGGGTTTCAGCCAGCCCTTATCACGCTGGACTCAAAGATGAGCGTCGATATCAAATTCAAGATGATTTTATGGGAGGTCAATGCAACACCATCGTCGCCACAATTGCTTTCGGCATGGGAATTGATAAAGCGAATATCCGCACCATCATTCACTACAATCTCCCCAAGTCTTTAGAAAACTATATGCAAGAAGTGGGGAGAGCTGGGCGGGACGGACTTCCTTCTCGATGTGAATTAATGGGAAACGCCGACGACTTGACCGTTTTAGAAAATTTTATTTACGGCGACACGCCTGACTCAAGCTCACTCAGTCAGTTCATCAGCCATCTATTAACGCAAGAGGATGTATTCGATCTATCCAGCTATGAACTAGCGAACCGATTTGATTTACGTAACTTAGTGCTCACCACCCTTCTCACTTATTTAGAATTGGAAGGAGTTATTTGCGCTACCGCACCGTTTTACAGTGAATATAAGATACGCTTTCGAGAGCCCCAAGCCGAGCTACTGAATAATTTCGATCCTCAACGCAAAGATTTTTTAGAAAGAGTCTTCGCAACCGGAAAACAGGGCCGCAGCTTGCTGACGATTACGCCCAAGAAAGCCGCCGTCGAACTTGAGGAAGACCCACAACGCATTATCAAAGCACTCAACTATTTAGACAGTCAGGGATGGGTCGAATTAAAAGTGGCCGGCTTGCGTCAGGGATATCGTCTACAAGATAAATCTGTAAACGGCGATCAATTGACTGAAAAAATGTTTAGCCTTTTCCAAGCAAGAGAAGCTCGGGATATAAATAGGCTCACCCAAATGTGTGATTGGATCAATACCCCCGATTGCCATCAACATGCATTATTGCAATATTTTGGCGAGGCACTACCCACCCCCTGTGGGCAATGCAGCGGGTGCACTCAAGACGCTTCGATTCATCTTCAATCAAGAACGCCCCCACAGATTGATACCGAAATCATCAACAAGATCCAAACTGAACATTTTTCAACTTTGTCCAGCCCTAGAAAACTAACCCGCTTTTTATGTGGCATTAGCAGTCCTCATACAACCCGATCAAAATTAAATCGAGACTCAAATTTTGGCTGCATGGTAGACACCCCTTTTGCGTCAGTGCTTGCCGCCTGCGAATCAATGATTAACTCGGGTTCAGCCCCTTCACAAGAAGGAGTAAACTGAGCATTCACATCACTTCCTGAATAATTCCAGCTTTAAGGCACGGCTTGGAAATGAAAGTCCAAGTCTCTTTTAAGGTCGTTAGACAGGATAGGCAATTTTGACCTTGGTAAAAGAAAAGTACTTAAATTAAAAAGATCGACAAAAAACCGGTTGTTATCGGTGGCCTTTTTAAGGTATTCATGGCCGGAAGACCCCCCGGTGCCCACTTTACGGCCCAGCATGCGATGGGCCATTAGTGCGTGGCGATAACGCCACGAAGTAAAATGTTCATCGATGTCCATTAGATTCGTTAAAAAGTTAAACGGCAGCTGCAATATAGGTTCTTCTCGATACAAAAGAATAAAAAGTGCGCCTAACATCGCTTGCCTTGAAAAGCGCCTTTTTCCCTCCGCCACCAACTCGTCGTGAAGCTGCTGATCAAATAGACTTTCAAAGTTACGGCGAGTCGAATTGACATTCTTTAGTTCGGAACTTTCTTCCTCCTCGCTCCCTCGCCGATGAGCTTGAATAATGCGTTCTTCCCCCTCCAACATAGCATTCACGGCCTCTTGGTAAAGCACCCAAAAATCAACCCCTCTACTGGCAGTAAAGGGGATTCTTTCTAACCATGCTTCAACCAAATTAAA
This sequence comes from Moraxellaceae bacterium, assembly GCA_002401525.1. Taxonomy (GTDB): domain Bacteria; phylum Pseudomonadota; class Gammaproteobacteria; order Pseudomonadales; family UBA3067. Next base: position 19,755 of record NVTH01000025.1, read on the forward strand.
TAGGTTGGGTTCACTCTCAGTCCGCTCCACTCGTTTTCTGTCAGATGCGCTTAATTGACCTAAAAAATACTCTTGATCTACCGCGTATCTTTTGTTCGTTGCAAGTCCCAATTTTATTTCTAGCTGACGAAATTGGACGCTTTGAAACCCAGAGGCAGGAATTAATAAGTCTCGAAATTCAAGAAAATCCATCGCAGTCATCGTTTCCATCACCGTGAGTTGAGCAATTAATATTTTTTGAATTTCAATAATTCTTACTTGCCGAGCAACGACTTTAAATAAATCATGCTCGTCCACGACCTCACAATTAAAAATACCAATGACTGAATCAAGTTCATGCAAAATCTGCTTAAACCAAAGCTCATACACTTGATGAGTAATAATAAATAAGGTTTCATCGTGGCATTCGTTCGAGCCCTTAGCGCTTTCTGGCTTTTGACTGTTTAAAAGCGTTTCAAGTCGAAGGTATTTTCCGTAATCAATTGGCTTACCCATAAACTAATGACTCCGATCTGTTCAACGTCGTTGAGGGGAAAACTCTTTAACACAATGTTTAAATTGCTTGATCTCACCAAGCCTTTGCAACCTTTTCTGTTCGCTTTTATTCGAATCAGATTGATAAATCAAACGATTAAAATTATTTGTTATGGTATCCACCTGGGCTCCCAGATGTTCATGCTCTTCCTTAACGCGCAGAGCAAACGCAGTGGGTCCTTCGCCTTTTTCTCTTATCACCCCCACTTTCGACAATTTTTCACAAAACCGCAAATAATGTAACGTTAAAGGGTCCACTTTCTTTCGGCTTCGTTGTGAAAATAAAAACAAAGAAATAATCAGCATCACTAACAAGCCACTCACAAATAACGCGATGGCAATGGTTCGAGGGTTCACATCACCCAGCAAGTTAATTAAGAATTTGTTCTGCAATTTCGAGTCATAACCCAACACGCGCTGATTCCAAATCAAATTAGCGTAATCCATCCCTAAACGAATATTATTGATAAATGCCACGTCCCGGTACTTTAACGCCGAAAACACCACCCCGTCTAAAAATGTATTTTCCCCAAATAACGCTTGCTCAATACCTGATTCGATTCGCTCTGGAGACACCGCTCCGGTAGGATCGACTCGAATCCAACCTTCCCCCGCCAACCAAACTTCCACCCAAGCGTGGGCATCAAATTGATGGATTAGCAAGTAATCCCCTAGGGTATTCCACTCCCCGCCCAAATACCCCACCACTACACGAGCTGGCACTCCCGCCGCACGCATTAGAAAACTCAGCGCCCCAGCGTAATGAATACAAAACCCTCGCTGAGTATCGAAGAAAAACTCATCGACAATATCATCGCCTAATTTTTTAGTGCGCAACGTATAGACAAAAGGTTGGCTGTTAAACTGTGTTAACACTTTTGCAATCAATGCGCGATCGGAAGCCCCTTCCAAGCGCCAACGTTGCGCTAGTTGTCGCGCACGTGGATTACCCTTTTCTGGAAGCTGCAGTGCCCTCGATCTTATCCACGGGGGTAACTCTACATCCACCTGCATTCCTAATATCGAATCAGCCTGGTATTGAAATAGGTTGTCAGCCGGCGACTTTGCCAACAAGCGAAAATCTCGCGTTAACCCAACCCCCTTTTGTCGGGAAAGAGGCATGTCTAATCCATACAGCCAAACCTGATTGGTGGGCTCCAAGGTGATTTGATAACGGTACACCTCAAATTGACTCTGTGGAGAATCAGTCTTTACCATTTGCTCGGCAAATTCTTCATTGTATTCGCTAAACCAAGTGCTTCGTTTATCCCCGGGCCAATACACTAAGTCGTTATTGCGCTGATGTTCACCTAACTTAACATCCCCCTTGGACCAAGTTTTACCATCAAAATCATAAAGCACCAATCCCCGCCAATAAAGCTGATCAGGCTCAGGAATGTCACCTTCAAATTCAGCTCTAAACGCCAGTGCAGTAGAACGCGTCAAATTATTAAAATCACCCGGAGACATGGTATCACTCAACCCAATCGAGCCACCTCCGGTAGTAAAATCCAGATTCCATAGCGGGCCAATTCTCGGGACTAATAGAAAGAGCACCAGCATTAACGGGATGCATTGAATTAATATCAACCCAGACAGACGAGCAGTGCGCCAAGGCTTGCGATGGCTCGAGGATTGGTTAAGCCCTATTAAAGAAGCCGTGATCGTCAACAAAGAAAACATCGAATAAAGGGCCATCGGAATACTGCTGTTAAATAGGAATTCGGTGGCCACAACAAAGTACGCTAACACCGTCACCACATAGGCATCCCGTTTGGTATAAATTTCCAGTAATTTATACGCAAAAGCCATGATTAAAAGCGCTACTCCCGCAGGCGGCCCCACGAAAGTGCCGTAATGCAGATAAATTCCAGCGGTCCCGGTCAACACCAAAAAAAGCTTTAGGTATCGATTAGGAAAAACCCAAACACCTCGATAGACTTGAACTCTCCAGAGAATGCAAGACGCGCAAATCACACTAAGCCACAACGGTATTCGAGTAAGGTGAGGCGCTAACACTGAAGCCACCGCCACCAATAACCAAGTTAAGCTATTACGCGGAATCTGATAAATTATTTGCATAAAATCGTAACACCCTGCAAAGCAGAAGCCCCTAGACCCGCTGGCGTCTCAATCATAGTCACTAGTATTTTTATGGCCGTCACCGAGAGGTTCATAGCAATCTTTAGCACGCCAGAAAACAGTCTGTCGATCAATCCGCTTGGAGCCCATATAATGCCAACGTTTCTAAACATTTTATTTTGTGGGCGTGCCCCACTCCTGGCTCAATTTCTAAGCCCGCTAATTTCAAGCCGAAATTTTGATTTTTTTCCGAAAATTTAAGCACCCAATAACAAAGACGAGAAAGCCCTTCCTCTACGCCCAATTCAAGTACCGAATCCAAATCCAACCAAATCGTTTCATCCGCGTAGCCCACAAACGTTTTGGTTTGCAGTCCTTTACCTCGTGCATAAGCCTTCCAGTCAATTTGCCGCAGCGGGTCCCCTAATTTGTATTTACGTAGGCCATCAAAATCATCGTTTCCTTCCTTAACCGGGATTTTCCCTAAATCACTGCTCATATTATTATTGCTTGGAAAAGTAGATTTTTTCGGCTGAGGATAAACCAAACAACTCGCCCCCAGATCCACCCAGGACCACGCTTTAAATAACCCGAGCGGGAAACGGGTTTCAACGTAGATACGGCCCGGCTTATAAATGCCCCTATTCTTAACCGGTAATAACATTCGCGCGGTATGCTCAGTGTCTTCAATTAAATCAATAATCTGGGGAACACAGCCACCCCAATCCAATTGAATCGCCTCATAAATTCTCTCGCCCTCGCGAGACAAGGTGATGTGAAAGGCAGCAAAATCCCCCACAAACGAAGCTTCCGTATGGCCCGCTTGAAAACAAACTCCAGATAAATTACGAAACGTATGCAGTATGCTCACCATAAACAAACTGCCGAGCAGAAACGTCATCCCAAGCACTAAGCTGTTCTGATAATTAATCCCGCCAATAAAGAGTGCAATCATCACTAAGACGAAATTCAACCCCTGGCGGGTCGGTATAATAAAAATCTTTTGATGAGAAAGGGTGATTCGATCGGCAATGGGGATACGCTGATCCAACCAAGCGCCGACGACCTTGGATCGCTTTAGCTTAAGTTGAGACCAAAATTTAAATTTAGGCATAATGTTAAATTAGATAGGAACTAACGACTAACCCACAACCTCGACCGATAACAGCATGTGTTCGGTCAAGCCAATTCCGCCGTGACCAATATGGTCCGCCGCCCCCCTGACCCGATGCTCAACTACCGACGGCACCACCGCCTGCACATCYTCAGGAATGACGTGATCGCGACCTTCTATCAATGCCCACGCCTGAGAAGCCCGAAGCAATGCAAGCGCACCTCGGGGAGACAAACCGGTAATAAAATCGCCGCTATCGCGCGTGTACTGTACAAGACGCTGTATGTAATCAACGACGGATGATGAAAGATGCACTTGAGTGGCTTTTTCTTGCAACTCGAATAATTGATCAAGCGTAATCACTGGACTCAACTCCTCCAATAAATGACGTCGATCACGCCCCAGCAATAACTCTCGTTCTGCGGAGGGGTCTGGATATCCAATGTGAATACGCATTAGAAACCGGTCCAATTGTGATTCTGGCAACGGAAACGTGCCCATTTGGGTCACTGGGTTTTGCGTAGCAATAACAAAGAATGGTTTAGGCAACTGGCGGGTTTCACCGTCCACAGTCACTTGTTGCTCTTCCATCGCTTCCAACAGCGCACTTTGGGTTTTCGGCGTGGCTCGGTTGATTTCGTCCGCTAGAATTAACTGCGCAAAAATAGGACCGGGGTTAAATTCAAAGCGCCCACTTTCTTTCTGAAAAATGGACACGCCGATAATATCCGCAGGCAGTAAATCGCTGGTGAATTGCACCCGATTAAACCCTAAACCCAACACTTTCCCGAACACTTGAGAGAGCGTGGTTTTACCCATGCCGGGTAAATCTTCAATCAACAAATTGCCTTTCGCTAACAAGCAACTTAAGGCCAGTCGCAACTGGTGATCTTTCCCTAAGATCACCTTATTTGCGGCAGTAAGCACTGCAGATATCAAATAGAACTCCTCGTAACGCCTATCTTGTAACGCCGATATAATTGAGCAATATAGTTGAGCAATACAGTTGAGCTGAAAACCGTCAGCCACTTATTTGCTATGGGTATACAGTGTAGTAGATCAAATCTAAAGGCATCTTTCTTTTAGCGAATTCACAATGAAGGACACTTCTGAGCGTTATTATTATAATTTTAATCCGCTTCCCCAGCCTGGCAGCAGAAGTGGGATACGGAGCCCTGATTAAGAATCCTGGTTAAGAGCGCTGCAATGCCGCGTTAACACCTCGCTGTAAATCTTTCTTGATATCCTTAACGCTTTCCAAACCGACAGAGATGCGAATCAGATTATCTTTAATTCCTGCCGCCTGTTTTTCTTCCGCGCTCAAACGCCCATGGGTAGTGGTCGCCGGATGGGTAATCGTGGTTTTGGCGTCCCCTAAGTTGGCCGTAATGGAGAACATTTGGGTTGCATCAATAAATCGCCACGCGGCCTCTCTATCGCCCACAACTTCTAATGATAAGACGCCACCAAACCCATCCTGCTGCTTAACAGCGACCTCGTGCTGGGGGTGATCAGGAAGACCACTGTAATAAACACGGTCGATGCCCTCTAGTTCGCAAAGCCAAGTGGCCACCTCCAATGCGCTGGTGCTGTGGGCGTCCATCCTTAGCTTTAATGTCTCAAGGCCTTTTAAAAACACCCACGCATTAAACGCACTCATGGTAGGACCGGCAGTACGCAAAAAGCCATACACTTCCATGATGGGGTCGCCATTGCCCACTACTGCGCCGCCTATGCAGCGCCCCTGGCCATCCAAATATTTAGTCGCAGAATGAACCACTAGATCCGCCCCTAAACTAAGCGGCCGCTGCAAAGCGGGAGTGCAGTAGCAATTATCAACCACCAATAAACACCCATGATCATGGGCCAAATCCGCCAATTGCCGAATATCCGCCACTTCGCAAAGAGGGTTGGAGGGGGTTTCTAAAAACAGTATTTTGGTATTGGCTTTGATCGCAGAGCGCCAAGAATTGATGTCGGAGAGAGTCACAAAGCTGGTTTCTACGCCAAATTTTTTCAAATATTTTTCGTACAGAACGTTAGTGGTGCCAAATATGCTGCGCGATGAAACCACATGATCCCCGGCACTCAAAAGTGCCATAAAGGTACTCAAAATAGCGCTCATTCCTGAAGCAGTCGCCACAGACCGTTCGCCCCCTTCGAGGGCGGCCAAACGTTGTTCGAAGGTTCTTACCGTAGGATTGGTAAATCGAGAATAAATATTGCCTGGCTCATCGCCTGCAAAGCGCGCCGCTGCTTGAGCCGCATTCTCAAACACGAAACTGGAGGTAAGAAACATCGGTTCGCTATTTTCCATCTCAACGGTACGACGTTGCCCAGCACGCACCGCTAAGGTTTCAAACTCAGCGGCCTCTAAATTCACTCCCCCTTCTTGATCAGACCAATCCATTGCAACGCCCCCTATCCGAAATTACTCAATGCGAAAAAAATACAAGAAACCAAAATTCGCCGGCTTAGCTGGCGTTATGAAGGTCAATCAAGCCTTCATCATTATTAGTAGCGCTGATGTCAATGGGGCCATCCTGCTTCGCTAAATCATTACGACGGCCTTCAACTTTCTGCAAATAAGCGTCATCAATATCTCCAGTCACGTACTCACCGTTAAAAACCGAGCAATCAAATTCTGAAATACTCGGATTGCCCTCTTTAGCCGCATCAACCAAATCATCAAGGTCTTGATAAACCAGTCGGTCAGCCCCAATTAACTGTTCAATTTCTTGAAGGCTTTTGCCGTGAGCGATAAGCTCCTGAGCAGCGGGCATATCAATGCCATACACATTGGGGAATTTAACGGCGGGCGAAGCGGATGCGAAATAAACATTTTTCGCCCCGGCATCCCGA
>NVTH01000026.1 GCA_002401525.1 Moraxellaceae bacterium
GTAAAAAAGCCAAGTAGCTAGCTACTTGGCTTTTTTACGTCAAACAGAAGATGCTTATTTTGCGTGTAGTTTAACCGGCATTTCCACATAACCTCGAATAAAGTTCGAATAAGTACGCTTGGGCTGCTCCACTAACTCCACTCTTTCGAAACGCTTAAGAATTTCTTCCCATACGACGCGCAATTGCATTTCAGCCAGACGATTGCCCATGCACCGATGAATCCCGAAACCAAATGAGAGATGATGGCGAGGTCGATCCCGGTCAATGATGAACTCGTAAGGCCGATCAATGACGTCCTCATCGCGATTACCCGACAAATACCACATGATGACCTTGTCACCCTTTTTGATCTGCTTACCGTTTAACACAGTGTCTTGAGTCGCCGTGCGGCGCATATGAGTGAGCGGCGTCTGATAGCGAATCACTTCGGGTACGAATTTCGTTACCAATTCTGGATTGTCACGAAGCATCTGATATTGGTCAGGGTTTTCGTTTAAAAACAGCACACTTCCAGAAATTGAATTTCGGGTGGTGTCGTTGCCCCCCACGATCAACAAGATTAAATTCCCCAGATACTCCATGGGCCGCTCAGTGGCCATGTTTTTGGTTTCTTCGCCGTGGGCTAGCATGGAGATCAAATCGAATTGAGGAGGCTGATTGACCCTTTCTGTCCACAATTTGAAAAACGCGGGCACTAACTCGGTTTTTAGAATGGTCTGCGTTTCGTCATAGGAAGAAACAATGGATTGAGGGCCAGGAACTGCGGTCACCACGTCAGACCAATAGGTTAATTTACGACGTTCTTCGAAAGGGAAGTCGAATAGAGTCGCCAGCATTTGGCCGGTTAACTCAATGGATACTTTATCCACCCAGTTAAAGGTTTCGCCAATTGGCAATTCATCAAGAATCTTGCCCGCTCGTTCGCGAATAAGACTTTCCATATTGGCTAAGTTTTTTGGCGCTACGGAGCCTTGTACGGTTTTTCGTTGTTGCCCATGCACAGGCTCATCCCGCGCAATAAACATCGACATCTCGGAGTCACCAAGAGGATCCATAATCGAGATCGAAGGTTCTGAAGAATACACTTCAGGATTGCCTTCAACTTCCATAATGTCGTTAAATTTGGTAACCGACCAGTAGGGCCCAAATTTTGAATCTTTGCAATAATGCACCGGGTCTTCTTTTCGCATGCGGTCGAAAAAACCACACACAGTGTCCGACTGGAACAATTCCCTTTGGGTTAAATCATAATCTTCTAAAGCAACTTCGTAAGGGTCTTTGCCCACCATGTGCTTGTATTTCTTTTTGGGTTTTTCAATCACAGCGCTCATTTTGTATTAATCCTTTGTTGTAAATGATGAGGATCTGTTTTGACGCATAAACTGAGGCGAGTGTAGCATCAATAAATAATATTCAAATATAAATTTACTTATTAATAATACTGTGACTGAGAATTATGCTAATTAATCTACATTTCGTGTCCTGATAGGCCGCAAACCCCTAGACGTACGATTAGACGACAGGTTTAAAAAACATACGCCAATCAGGAAGAAAAAACATTTAGTTTAAGGAAACTGGAGGGGCTACAGAAGGGGCTATAGAAGGCATAATGCTTGGCGCTTTAGTGTCCTTTAAAGCGCCGAATGGGGTTTTTCGAGTTTTTTATTCGTTAATACCCAACAACTCCACTTCAAAAATCAATACTGAGCCAGGGCCAATTGCACCGGCGCTCCGATTACCATAAGCCAACTCACTCGGGATAACAAAACGAGTTTTCTCTCCGACCACCATTAACTGCACACCTTCAGTCCAGCCTTTGATTACCTGATTCAATCCAAACTCAATAGGTTCTCCGCGATCCACAGAACTGTCAAACACCAGCCCATCTACTAAGGTGCCGTGGTAATGAACCTTAACGCGGTCCGTCGCGGCAGGATTCACCGTCCCGGTGCCTTCGGTAAGCACCTGATATTGCAACCCTGAAGCCGTACTCATTACCCCCTCCACTTGGCTATTGGCCTCAAGGTAAGCCGCTCCTTTTTGAGCAGTTTCTTGCAACACGGTCTTGCTTTTAGACGCATATTGCAGGTACAAAAACGTTACAACAATTACAATGCCAGCTATCACTAATATTTTCAAAACAACCCCCCTTAATTATGCACAATCGCGGGCCATTTATACCCAAAAGGCTGTTGATAGGCAATAGTACTCAATAACTGTACTTAACAACCCGACCCAATAATCGTAATAAAACCCGAGTTATTTGCGGGGGTTTATAGTTCTGCTTAATCAGCCTTACATTCTACCGCCTTCACACAAGAGAAGCCTGTGCCCCTCCGCCGTCAATTGACCTAAAAACAAGCCTCAGAAACATAGCCTAAGAAACATAGCCTAAAAAACAAAGCCTAAGCTAATCAATCCAAATGGGTTTTTTGTCGGCTATTCTTATAGAAGAATTTGACTGTATTCAATGGCAATCCGATATTCAATGATTAATACCGATGTAGACGTAGAAGGTTATCGGCTTATAGCCTCCTGTTATAAAGGCCCATTTACCAACGTATTTCAAGCCATCCGAGAAAAGGATGATTGCCCCGTCATCCTCAAAGTCTTCCGCAGCGACAATGAAAGCACACGGGTTGCTAGTCAATATCAACATGAATTTGAGTTGCTTTCCAACATCGACTCAGACGCAGTCATTAAAGCCTATGCGCTGCATCGCGACCAAATGGGGTACACACTGGTACTAGAGGATAGTAAAGGCGCCTCTCTGCAAGAAATAATAAAAAATGACATTCTTGATCTGAAAGAAAAAGTACAAATCGCTCTCGGAGTGGTGAAGGGTTTAAGTGTTATCCATCAAAACGGTATCATCCATAAAGACATTAATCCAAGTAATATCATTTATAATCGAATTTCTAAACAAGTCAAAATAATCGACTTCGGAATTTCATCACGACTCCCTAAAGAATATGCTGAAATAAAACCCACACAATCCCTTGAGGGCACTCTTCCTTATATTGCTCCCGAACAAACTGGACGCATGAATCGAACAACCGATTACCGTTCCGATTTTTATTCCTTTGGCATCACCCTCTACGAAATTTTCACCAATTCCCTGCCCTTTGACTCGAAAGACAACTTACAATTAATACACGCCCACCTTGCCGAGGATCCTGTCCCCCCCATTATAAAGGTTCCTAATCTTCCTAAAGCAATCTCAGATATTATCTTAAAATTAATGTCTAAATCTGCCGAAGATCGCTATCAAGGTTGCTGGGGCATCAAAGTTGACCTAGAGAAGTGTCTAAGTTTAATGGGTAAAAACGGCGAGGAAATTGAATTTGAATTAGCTCAGAATGATATTCCCGAACAATTCCAACTGCCGCAAACGCTTTACGGTCGACATCAAGAGCTACAACAAATATTCACGATCTTTGAGCACGTTAACAAAGGCAACAAAGCATTATTATTTGTTTCAGGGTACTCCGGTATTGGCAAAACCTCATTAATCAAAGAGGTGTACAAACCTCTCACTAAAGAAAATGGTTATTTTATCTCTGGGAAGTATGACCAATACAATAAGACCTCTCCTTATTCAGCTTTTATTAGCGCCTTCACACAACTCATTCAGCAATGTCTTTATCAAGATACCAAGCAACAGGATCATCTTAAAGAACGATTAATTTCTGCGCTCGGCAATAATGCCCAATTGATCACCGAACTTATTCCTTCGCTTAAATTACTCATCGGAGAACCGCCGCAGTCAAGCAAATTAAATGCTAAAGAGTCTAAACATAGGTTTATTCTTACTTTTAAAAATTTTATTCGCGTATTCTCCAACGGAAAAACCCCCATCGTATTATTCTTAGATGATCTACAGTGGGCCGACACTGGCTCATTGGATTTACTCAACATACTCAACGAGGATGATCAGCTACGATCGCTTTTTATTATTGGTGCTTATAGAGACAACGAAGTCAGCCCGAGCCATCCTTTTAGCTCAACATTAGCCCGCCTTAGAAACGGTGAAACCACAATCGTTGAAATCAAATTAAAGCCTCTTAGCCTCTCAAACATCGTCCAACTAATCGAAGACAGTCTTCGAAAAAGCGGCCAATCTGCTGAAAAACTCGCAACATTAATACTGGATAAGACAGCCGGAAACCCATTTTTTATCAACGAATTCTTACGAGGACTTAACGAACAAGGGGACCTCAGTTTTAACATCGAACTGGGTGAATGGCACTGGGATATTGACCATATCCAAAACAAAAATATTAGCACCAATGTGGTCGATCATATAAAAGAACGGTTAGAAAAATTACCCGAAACCGCTCGAACCCTGCTTGGTTACGCGGCCTGCATTAGCAACCGTTTTGACCTTAATTTCTTGGCAATCACCACAGGATCCCCTATCACCGACGTTGCACAATGCTGCATCAAGGGTGCGCAAGAAAGCCTCCTTATCCCCATCAAAGATGCCATGCACATGTCCTCTCTCGCGAAAAACAGTTTGGAACAAATAAATTCCTGTCCAGAAATCATTGAGTTCAGATTTTCTCACGATAGAATTCAGCAGGCCGCATACAATCAAATTAGCGAATCTCAAAAAACGAATTTCCATTATAAAATAGCGAAGGCCCTTCAAGACAACCTAATAAGGAAATCAGGCTCTCAATCAAATGAACCCATTTCTAGCTTGGACGCTCAACCCTCGACCGAATTATCAGCAGAGCAAAGTAACACGTCAACAAAAAGCGGGCCAAGCCATGAAAAAGTTGACGAAAATATTTTTGTACTGGCCTACCACTTAAATAAATGCGTTACACTTTTATCCTTAGAAGAACAAAAGCAGTGCCTACTAATCAATCTAAATGCTGCAAAAAAAGCTCAGCAATCCATATCGTACCAAGAAGCAGAACAATTCATTAATACTGCCGAGAACTTACTGCACAAACTCGCTGATTCGCTTGATCCATCGCTCTCTTTCGAAATTCGGCTGATTAAACTCGAATTATTGTATCTATTAGGCCGCTTTGATGAGATGCAACCCTATTACAGCTGGATGGAAAAAAACGCACGCAACAAATACGATTTGATTTCCATCTTAAAACTACAATCTCAAGCGTATGGAGCACAACAGAAAAAGCAAGAATCCATGGACGCAGGTCTTGCAGCACTAAAACTATTAGGCGTTAACATATCCACTCAACCTTCTAAGTTTTATATCCTTTACAATATGCTTCGACTGAGAAGAAAGCTTTCGCGGTACAGCACGGAACAATTGCTTAACCTTCCACCGCTTACTGACAAGGATCTACAAGAAGCGCTCAACCAAATCAGCCACCTTACCGGGAATGCATTTTGGTTCGGAAAAAACTTACTTCCAATGTTTGCCATTAAATCCGTGCAAATATCACTACAACACGGAAATTGCAAGGATACGCCTCTGGGGTTCGCACTTTTTGGGCTACTATGCTCCGGCTTATTTAAGGATTTTGACAAAGGCCTCGATTACTCCAACCTTACCCTAAAGCTGGTGGAAAAGTACCAAACTAAAGATAACTTAGGCCTTATACATTCCATCTATTCTTTGTGTCGGCTATTCAAAGAACCGGTACGAAACCAAGCTCAAAATTATTTTAATACTCATCTTTTAGCCTTGGAAAATGGTGATATTGAGCAGGGAATGACTGCATACGCCATTTATATTTGCACGCGTACTCACATAGGCATCAATTTAGACATTCTCAAAGAAGACTGTGACCACTGCATTCTTAAAATGAAAGAAATGAAGCAAGAGCTTTACATCGGTTTGATACTGGCTATTCGTCAATTTGTGAGTAATTTATCAGACTCCCCCGCTTGCCCTACCGTTCTGAATGGAAAGTTCTTTAATGAAGGTGACTACCTTATCAACCCAGAAAAAACCAAAGATCGAACTATGACAGTGGCTCTATTTGATTACAAAATAATGCTGGCCTATTTTTTCCAAAATTTCGACACTATACCAGAAGACTTGGAGGCCTTTGAAAGACTCGCCAAGGCCTCGATCCAATCAGCAAGAACGCTTATTTTCCATACCTACATGCCACTCCTAAAACTCGCGCTTCTAAAAAGCGTCCCCAGAAAAACTCAAAAACTGTATTTGAAACAAATTAAATACCATAAAAAGAAACTTAAATCATTTGCTGATGCTTGTCCTGACGACCGGATCCATCGCTATTATTTAGTCCTAGCAGAAGAAGCAGTGATAGAGAGCCGGCATCACGACGCAATTCAATATTTCGAAAAATCCATCCGTTTCGCAGAGCAAAGCCAATTTATTTATGAACAAGCGCTTGCCGAAGAACGAACTGGTGTGTACTTTTTAAATCAAGGATTTAAACGCAGCGCTGCCGCTTACTTTTGGCAAGCAAGGCAGAGTTATATGACCTGGCGCGCTAAAACTAAGGTCAATCATATTGATCAACTTTACGGTGAATTACTCACTGGATTTTCGCTTTCCAACCCTTCAGGGTTCGCAACCATTTCAACTCTGCACAACTCACAAGCTACAGTGCAACCTAACCACGGCAACACAATAAGTAATACTAAAAGTTTTGGACTAGCGACCGAGCTCGGCAACATCGACTTAAAATACGCTATTCAAGCCTCCCAAGTTCTTTCCGGCCAAGTTGATCGTGAAAAATTATTGCAGAGCTTAATGGACTTAGTGATCGAAGTGGCCGGCGCTCAAAAAGTGCAGATTTTCTTAAATGAACATGACCAACTTTTATTGCATGCGAGCGTTGTTCTAGGGCATGCCATGGAATATGGGTCAAACCAACCGATTGACCAGGTGGACGACAGTCCCCTTTCTTTGTTGCGAATGACAAAGACCACCCGTACATACTACTTATTGGATAACGCTTGCGAAGACGAACAGTTCGGACTGGATCCTTACTTTCGGAAACGGGAAATCAGATCCGCACTTTGCTTGCCCTTAATTCGAAGCGGAAAGCTCGCAGGATTAATCTATTTAGAAAATGCACAAACTCACGGCGTATTTACTCCCAACAAAATCATTACGCTTGAACTTCTCGCCGCCCAAGCCTCGATTTCGATCGAGAATACCGCTCTTTACGAAAGCCTTACCCAATCAGAAACTCGTTTTCGTAGCTTGTTTGAAAATGCCACAGAAGGTATTTGCCAAACCAATCAAAATGCTGAAATCAATCTTTCAAACAACGCCTTACTCAAGCTGCTTAAATTCTCGTCCGAGAAAGAATTAATCGCACAAAAAGTAAACCTCCTAACGCTAGGAGCCACTTCAAAAGAATGTGCCTCAATCGAAAAACTACTTGCCAGCGGTCAAAACATTTTAGACTTTGAATGCCAATTAAAGCGCTCCGATCAAAGCCCATTTGATGCGTTACTCACCATTCGTAGTGTCAAAGACAGCCAAGGTCAATTGCTTTGGTATGAAGGTGTCATCAAGGACGTCACCGAGAAAAAGTTATCGTCACAACTGGCGATCGAAAAGGAAAGAGCTGAAGCAGTAGCGGAGGCAAAATCAAGCTTTCTCGCTAATATGAGTCATGAAATACGCACCCCAATGAACGGAGTCATTGGTATCGCGGAGTTGCTCAAAGAAACAAAACTGGATCGAATCCAACAAGACTACCTAAGTTTAATCCAAAGCTCTGGTGAGTCCCTATTAACCATCATCAACGATATTTTAGACTTCTCAAAAATTGAAGCGGGCAAGCTCGAGCTCGAATCCATTGAGTTTGATTTAGAGGTATTGACGACTGAAACCCTGGCCCTCTTTTCGATACGTTGCGCGGAAAAAAATCTCGATTGCTTTTGCTATTTTGACAACAAATTTTCGCCACTTATTACCGGGGATCCCACTCGGATCAAACAAATATTACTGAATTTGATTAGTAATGCATTAAAATTCACCGAACAAGGTCAAGTAATACTCAGGGTATCGCTGCAGGTCGAAGGGGGTATGTCTCATCTATCGTTCGAAGTCACGGACACTGGCGCGGGTATTGCTAAAGAAAACCAGAAAAAACTATTTCAATCCTACGTTCAAGCAGAGGATTCCACCGCACGAAAATTCGGCGGCACCGGCCTTGGCCTTACCATCAGCAAAAAACTAGTCGAATTAATGCACGGTGAAATTGGTGTTAGAAGTGAGCTCAATAAAGGCTCGACYTTTTGGTTTAAAATCCCGTTGCTTGCTTCAAAAGCCAGCCCTCAGCAATGGGAATCTGAAAAATTAAGCCAAGAGATATGCAAATATTTGTCGCGACAACAAATGCAAATAGGGGTGTATACGGAAGACCTGTTTTTTAGCCAAGCTATTCGCGAGCAAACAAGTAAACTCAGCCACCTTATTCAGTATTTTAATGACACCGACACGCTGACTCAACGCCTTGAGCAAACCCAAAATAGCCGCCAGCCGTACTACCTTTTTGCATACCTTCCTTCCAGCTCCATACAAGCTGAAACACAGCTATCAAAAATTACGTCCAGCCTAAACCAATTCAGCCAAAATAAGTTGTTTTTACTTATTCCTCCGACAGACCTTTTAGCCAATCCCTCCTTGTCAAAAATAACGCCCTATTACAGCGATCGCCCTAATTCAGGGCTGCAGTTTTTCAGGCATTGTCACTACTTCATAACTGACCACGAAAACAACSAAAAACCAGAACAAGCACCCGAGCTAGACCAACCCTTCTCTTCCTTAAAAGTACWCGTTGCGGAAGATAACAAAGTAAACAAGATTGTCATTGRAAAAATGCTCAGTACACTCGGCGCGTCCTATTCYATTATGGAAAACGGTCAACTAGCATTCGATGAGTGGCAAGCCCAACTTAGCAGCGATACACCTTACGATCTTATTTTAATGGATTGTCAAATGCCTGAACTGGATGGTTACGAAGCCACTAAAATGATTCGAGCTTACGAACAATCCCATACGATCAAAGCCACAAGTATTGTTGCTCTCACAGCCCATGCCCTAGAAGAGAACAGGGAAAAATGCTTACGTTTAGGAATGAATGAGGTAATCACTAAACCTATCAATAAGAAAAAACTAGTGGCTACCGTTCAACAATTGAGCTCCTCACCTACTAACCCATGAACCAAATTCAGTAATCCCTTTTTTTCCATTGTCCAATGCAAAAAAAAACCGATGACGTAAATCATCGGCTTTTTATCACTGAGCTAAAAAACTTTACTTTTTCTTAGCTGCTTTCTTTTCTCTTTCTGCAACAATTACCGCTTCTGACACTGAGTTAGGACATGGGCTGTATTTTGAAAACTCCATTGAGAACTGACCACGACCTGAGGTCATGGTACGTAGCGTGCTGATATAACCAAACATTTCAGACAAAGGTACGTCTGCTTTAATACGTACACCAGTGACGCCAACCGCCTGATCCTTAATCATGCCTCGACGACGATTCAAATCACCGATTACGTCCCCTACGTGACTTTCAGGAGTGAACACATCCACTGCCATGATAGGCTCAATCAATTGAGGCCCCGCTTTAGGCATGGATTGACGGAATGCGCCTTTTGCAGCGATTTCAAATGCAACCGCGGATGAATCCACCGCATGGTATCCACCGTCGTATAACTCAATTTCAACGTCTAACACGGGGAATCCAGCCAACGGACCCTCAGCCATCATACCTTTAAAGCCCTTCTCGATCGCTGGGAAAAACTCCTTAGGAACATTCCCGCCCACCACGGAGGACTTAAACTGGTAGCCTGACCCAAGTTCACCCGGCTTGATGCGGTAATCGATCTTACCGAACTGACCAGAACCACCCGATTGCTTCTTATGGGTGTAGGTATCTTCGATTTCTTTGGTAATAGTTTCGCGGTAGGCAACTTGTGGTGCACCCACTTCTAATTCCACGTCGTAAGTACGTTTCAAGATATCGATTTTGATATCCAAGTGAAGCTCACCCATGCCTTTGAGGATGGTATCACCGGTTTCTTGATCAGACTCAACGCAAAAAGAAGGGTCTTCAGCGATCATTTTACCCAGCGCAATGCCCATTTTTTCCGAACCGCCTTTGTCTTTAGGAGTGACGGCAATGGAGATTACTGGCTGAGGAAAGATCATTGGCTCTAGCGTGACAGGAAACTTCGGATCACACAGCGTATGACCTGTTTGAACATTCTTCATGCCCACTACAGCGATGATGTCACCGGCCTGTGCACTACTGATCTCGTTACGTTCATCGGCGTGCATTTCAACCATTCGGCCTACACGCTCAGTTTTACCGGTGTACGAGTTAAGAATGGTATCGCCTTTATTAAGCACGCCCGAATAAATACGCACAAACGTTAAAGCGCCAAATCGATCGTCCATTATTTTGAACGCAAGGGCTTTCAAAGGCTCATCAATGGTAACGTTAGCGAAATCACCTGTTTCTTCGCCGTCTTCATCCGTCAAAGGCTGTGGCTTAACGTCAGTAGGACATGGCAAATAGTCTACAACTGCATCAAGAATCAGTTGTACACCTTTGTTTTTAAATGCTGAGCCACAATAAGTGGGGAAAAAATCCAAGGCGACGGTGCCTTTACGAACACACATTTTAATGTCTTCTATGGAAGGCTCAGTTCCGTCCAAGTAGGATTCCATTAAGTCATCGTCTTGCTCAACCGCTGTTTCAATTAACTTTTCACGGTATTCTTCGACTAAGTCGGTCATGTCCGCAGGGACATCGACGATTTCGAAATTCTCTGGCTCGCCAGATTCATCCCATACGTATGCCTGACGAGTCAACAAATCCACAAGGCCTACAAAGTCTTCTTCGATACCAATGGGTAATACCATCACCAAAGGATTGGCGCCGAGTACTTTTTCTACTTGGGCTACAACGCGTAAGAAGTCAGCCCCTATTCGGTCAAGCTTGTTGACGAAGATGATTCGAGCCACTTCTGATTCATTGGCATAACGCCAGTTGGTTTCGGATTGAGGCTCAACCCCGCCTGAACCACAGAATACGCCGACACCGCCGTCCAATACTTTCAGAGAGCGATACACTTCAATCGTGAAATCAACGTGTCCAGGAGTGTCGATGATGTTAAAGCGATGGTCTTTCCAGAAGCAAGTGGTTGCAGCAGATTGAATGGTGATGCCGCGCTCTTGCTCCTGATCCATGAAATCGGTAGTAGCCGCACCGTCATGCACTTCACCAGTTTTATGGATTTTACCCGTGAGCTTCAGAATACGCTCAGTTGTGGTGGTTTTTCCTGCATCTACGTGAGCGAAGATGCCAATATTTCTGTAAAGCGATAAATCAGTCATTGTGTTACTCGATCGTCAAGGCCAAAATTGCGCGCTATATTACAAGAATTTAGCTTGTTCGTACGATTTAATTGGTATAAAAAACAGTTAACCCGCCCAGTTTTGTTAAATTGAGCAATGAATAGATTAAGTTTGGCAGAAATCAGTGGGTTTTGCGGAAATTTGATCAATAATGAGGCGGTGGTGAATCCTCGATCATCGGGCCAGGGTCAGACTGACGAACTGCTGTCATCTGCCGCCCTAAATGTTGAACTTGCTTTTCCAGGAGCGCTATTTGCTGTTGTTGACTTACGATCACGTCATTGAGCGACAAAAGCATATCATCCTGATGGCTCAAACGAATTTCTAGATCAACTATCTTATCTTCCAGCGCTTGTGCTTCCATGTTGATTTCTATAACTAAACTAACGGTTAAATGAAGAAGACGCCTCTTGATAATTGCGCTACAGGAACAAAATTAAACAACGGTTCCGAAGCATCGCGTTATAGAGACATCTGAAGGCGAAGGAAGTTACCACAAGCAGCTCTCACTAGCTACAGAGTCAATTCTAATCTTAAAGCGTGGTATACAAAATTGAGCAACCGAAACGCAGGCGCTCACGAGTTTCCAGGGCTAAAAGTCACTGCGATGTACCGTGACCGGGCAGGCAGCCACTGACTTTAGCAAAAGTCTAGCGGCGGCCTAATAACTGTCCAATAATGGCCATCGCAATCTAAAAACTCGCTCACACTATCGGCATACCTTTGCTTTAAAACTATTTCTTTTTCTTCATCGGAGTGATCTTTGGGGGCACTCCAGTAGTACCCGTATCCAAACCTTGAAAGCCAGCAAATATGCCCGACGAGCCGCCACTACGCATTGCAGACGGCCCCGCAGCCGTCAAACCTCCGTCCACCACCAAGGCATGACCGGTGACGAACTCAGAATCATCACTCGCAAGAAACGCCACCGCCCCCGCGATATGTTTGCCCTCCCCAACTTCCGGCCAAGGCTGAAATTTGATCAAGCGATCCTTCACCATATCGGGATTACCGCGATGAATCAGGGGCGTCAAAATTGCACCTGGGCAAATGCAGTTGACCCGAATTTTTTCTTTAGCCAATTCAATAGCTGCCGCTCGGGTGAGGTTAATCACTCCGGCTTTAGCCGCTGAATACGCCGCTGGGCCGGCGCCGCCGCTTAAACCAGCCACTGAAGCGGTACTAATAATAGAGCCCCCTTCTCCCTGCTCGATTAGAATTCGAGCGGCATGCTTTATGCCAAGAAAAACCCCTTTCAACATCACGTTTTGAGTGAATTCCCAATCCTCCACTGCAACGTCCGTAATAGGACCAAAGGCTCCTCCAATACCAGCGTTACTGAATACCGTATCGAGGCGGCCGTATTGGCTTAATGCGGTCTGAAACATTTCTTCGATATTCGATTCTTCTGAGACATCCACTTTGACGAAGCGCAAATTGGCTTCGTAACCTTGAACTTTGGCCTCCTCCAGCAACGCCTCGCCATTCTTTTCATTAAGATCCCCCACTACGACGTTGGCTCCTTCACTTAAAAAGCGTTGTACTGTCGCCAATCCCATGCCACTAGCACCACCAGTGATCACAATTACTTTTTCGTTAAATTGATTTGTCATTGCTTAAACGTCCCTTATAAGGTTTGCAAACAACTATTAATTAAGATTAAAACCGCCAGAAATAACACCTGCCTATCATTGGATCGCTCATTCTTAACTTGCCAGAGCGTTAAAGTCCTTCAGCAATACATCGCCCTTCTCGTGGGCCAGTATCATTTCCACCACTTGTTTTTGCTGTCGTTTAATTTGTACTTGCTGCAGTGCATCACTATGCCACTTCACCATGCCGTCCCAATAAGGGTCGAGAATTTCGCTGCCAGGAACCTCACTACCGTCCTTAGTTTTAATGGTAAAACTTCTAAATTCAGACACCGCCAGCTGCAGATAAGCCACGTGAATCGCCTCATCTTGTCGAATTCGCTCTACTATTTCAGAGGCTAATTCTGCGCCTTCTCTTCGATCAAGAAATAATTCCGGATCCATAAAAACCGACTGGCAGAAACTAAAAAACCGCTCAGCGCGCACTTCGATCATCAGCACATTAGTCAGAAGGTTTAAAATCATTTCATGGAATGGTGGGATTTGGGGCATTTCCCGCTCTTTGGTGGATGCTCGAGCAATTCCATCCGGTATCGCAGGCTCCGGATAGGCGTCTTTACCGAACAATACATCTCGGACGGCAAACCACATTACGTCGTGACCGCCTTCGCCACTGTCCGGCCGCCCGCCTTCATCCATACCGTGGGCCGCTAAAAGCCCTTTATTAAGATGTCCCAACGCAGTCTGGGAAATATCCTCTTTAATAATTTCTTGGAAATCGGGCCCCTGAAGAGAGACTAAGGCAAGCCCCTTGCCCTCAATAACGCCCGTTATAGTGAGTGCATCGGACAAGGTTTTACTCAGGCCATTTTTAACGAGCAGCTTTTGCTGGGCATCGCTGGGAAAATTCGGCGCTGAAAGTAATTTCTGGTCCGCTTCCACTAACGGAAAACCACGGTCGCCCAATTGTTTCTGCCACGCTTTAACCGCCGGCCAGCGATTATATGTTCGCGGTGAAAGATAGACCCCGTCCGCATCAAACCCGCCATGCAAGGCGAGCCCTGCCTCCGATTGACGTTTTGCATAGGGATGATCCGCCAATAATTCTTCTTTGCTATAGATTAATTTTTCGTTAGGCATTCCATGTACCTTTTTTATTGTTAATATTATTTTTGATGCCGCTAGCGAACTACTCAACACTTTAGTTAATGCTTCATAGTCAACATTTAACAAGCCTGTAGCACCCGACGATAGATCGCCATAAGCAGAGCGACACAAGCCCTTGAGGCACCACCATTCTATTTTTATTTACAACTATTTCAATAGAGCCGCGCTTATTTAATAGTCATTTAAAGGTAATTTAAAAAAACACATCCCTAACAGGACGAAATTGATAAAGACTGGCTGTTTATGACAGAATCCATACTAACCTAGAGCCCCAGGACAAAAACAATCCTTGTTATAATAAGGCTGTCTAAGACATTCATAACAGTATAATGCTACGGCCTACACCCAAATACAGACGAGATAGATTTCAGCAAAGGGCGTAACCAGGGAATTAATTATATTTTCGCCAATGATTTTGACCGCGCCTCTGAGCTTGCCACTGCCTAAGAACAAGGGAGTGATCTAATACTTTTCCTAAAAAACATCGGCAGAAAATACTGGCACCCGTTTAATTTCGCGCCACAGGCCGTTAGTCCAAACAATTATAATTATGCTTAGGTTTGGAGTCGTTACTAACAACCTATTAGCAACGGATATTGCTCAATAGCGAAACCCACTACAACCAGCTCAACACCTTGGCCGCAGTTTGGTCAGGGACTTCCATCATAAAACAATGGCTTCCATCAACCTTCTCAATGCTAATACGCGGATTAAGGCTTTTCGCCTGTTCACAACTGCCTTCAATAAAAGGATAGGATTGAGCGCCATAAATAATATGGACATCAACCTCTACATTCTCAATCGCGGCCCATAAACCTTCCGGGCTTGATTGATAGATGTCAGCCTCAACATCAGGCGGACATTTTAGAGTTAACTCGCCACCGTCTATAGAATTAAGTGCATGCTCAATAAAACCCTCAACACTTTCATCAGTCCATTTCTTATAAACCGTCTTCGAAAGAAAGTACTGTTTTGCATCCTCTCGGGATCGCCAGCTATTTTGTCGCCTGCGCGTTTTTGCAGCCATTGGATTGGGCATTGACGAGGACATTTCCATGATTTGTTGAGGAATCAGGATAGGATCAAGTAGCACTATCTTTTTAAACAAGCCAGGACACGTTGCTTCCATAAGAAGCGTCAGTATGCCGCCAAAACTATGCCCCATCCCAATCACATTATTCTTATCAGGGCTTTCTTTTAATAACACATCAATGGCGCGATCGGCACTGTCCTGCCAGCTTTGAAACCCACTTCCCGTATCACTATCACCATGACCCACGGCATCCTGCAACAACAAATTATAATCCGGGGAAAACTGTTTCAATAACGGCCAATAGGCTTTACTGCAAAACCCATTGCCGTGTAAAAAATTAATGGTTTGTTTCGCGCCAGAATCGATTTGGCAGCCACGCAAGTAGCTTCCCGATTGAAATTCATAAGTCCACACATCGGAATTTTCGAGAATACTGCATGACATACACATTTACCGCCAACAATTATTGTTAGTTATTTACACAAAAACCTGCAGAGAACATGAATGACATTCTACTGCAGGCTGTTTTAAATTATTGAAGTGCCCAATCTTAATCAATTAAAAGCATATTTACATACGCGATAGATTTTGATTAGTACGCTTACTCAATAATTAATTTGAAATGAGAGCGAGCGACAGCAATGACTTTATCTCGATTGCTTTGCCACGCCTCAATTTGCACATTGGCAATTCGTTTGCCTAATTTTACAATATTGCAACTTGCATAGGTGTCTTCAGGGCGTCCTGATAATGTGTAATCAATATTAAAATCGATTATCTTAGGCATACTCACCGACTCCATTGCCCACATCAGATGGATCACCGCAGCGTTTTCCATAAATCCGGCGATCACACCGCCGTGAATGGCGGGCAACATGGTATTACCAATGTTTTTTTGATCAAACGGTAAATGAAATAACAGCCCTTCTTTTTCGCTCTCGCTAAAACTAATACCCAATAACTTGGCGTAAGGCACCAGCTCAATGGCTTTCTGATAATTCTTTTCTTCACGTACCGCCGCAAAATAATCTCGACTTGCTTCCATTATTTAGACTCCGCAGTAATAGCAACCGCATGGCTAGAGCCGCGCATAAAGGTAGCYGCACAAGTAGCGACAGGATCATTTTCATCGTTTTGATAAGCAACCCCCCGCACAAACGCAATGGTATTGGTTAATTTATAACATTCTGCCGAMGCGTAAACCGCTTTGCCTATTGCTGCGGGCTTCATATAATCCACTCGCAAATCCAAGGTCGCAATCGCTTCAATAGCGGGCAACGCGGCGAAAACAGCCATCCCTCCGACACTGTCCATAATGGAAAGGATTACGCCACCATGAATCGTACCCGATTCTGGGTTGCCTACTAACTCCTTTTTATAAGGTATTTTAAGGCAGGATTTACTCCGCTCAATGGAAACAAACTCAATCCCCAACGTACTCGCATGAGGAATATTTCCAAAAAAACCATCGACCATCATCTCCATCATTTGTGGATCATCGATCAAGTATTTTCTAGAACCTATATCAGTAATTTTCTCTGTCATATTACTTCACTTCTTATTTCTTAAACCGGCAAAAACATTGCACTCTGTGAAACTGCTAGATTCCACAAAATCTCAACGAGCCTTATTTGTAACGGAACAAATCTGCAGGATAGGTGGCATCGCTACAGAATAAGCTAAAACTCACCTGAGGGCCTTTCTTAGGACTGCCCCCAAGACTTAACTAAAGAATAGCTATTAAAGCCAAAAACTCACCCCTGGTATAAGTTGTTAACGTCATAATTGAATGGATGGAAGCAATCCATCACGCCAACTATACAACCCAAGGTACTTATTAATGTGCAGGACCTTCAGGTATACAGCGCCCTTATCCTGACTTATTAATCGAGCGCATGGTAGGCAACTACCTGGGAACGGTCAACACTAATCTCTTTCTCTTTGGCAACATTAATGTGGTACCTCTTTTTATCGCCAAGTCCTTCTCAGCACCACCCCTTACTTATGGCACAGTTTTTGCTTGGCTTACCGTGCTTTTCAAGTAATTCTAAACAAAACAAAGAGTCTCAGGGGCATTTTTGATGCACTAACAAAAAGGTACATTAAGAAGGCAGTATCCTAAATAAAAATAGGGTATTATCCGCGCCCCAACACCCCTGCACTAATCGACTTTTTCGCAAACCGAACACATACTTATACTTTAGGCCCGGTTCATCCGTTAGGAGATTTCATGAGTCATTTTCTCGAACGATTAAAATTTTTCGAGCGTACTGAGAGCACGTTTTCAGAAGGACACGGTGTGGTTACCCAAGAAGACCGCACCTGGGAAGAGTCCTACCGCAACCGCTGGCGCCACGACAAAGTGGTGCGATCCACTCACGGTGTTAACTGCACGGGCGGCTGCTCCTGGGACATTCACGTTAAAAGCGGCTTAGTGGCCTTCGAGATGCAAGCCACCGATTATCCCCGCACCCGTCCCGACATGCCCAATCATGAACCACGAGGGTGCCAACGTGGTGCAAGTTTCTCCTGGTATCTCTACAGTCCTCAACGTGTAAAGTACCCGTTGATCCGTGCCCGGCTGCTAGAACTGTACCGTTCTGAGCGTGCCGAAGGCAAAGATCCAGTGGAAGCCTGGGCCGCTATTCAGGAAGATTCAGAGAAACGTAAAAAATATACTGCTGTCCGGGGCCTCGGCGGCTTTGTTCGCGGTGATTGGGACGAGATGGTAGAAATCATCGCCGCGTCCAACATCTATACCATTGGCAAATGGGGTCCAGACCGTATCGCAGGATTTTCACCGATCCCTGCCATGTCGATGATCTCTTATGCGGCGGGCAGTCGATACCTAAGCTTGATTGGCGGCGTGCCGCTTTCATTCTACGATTGGTATTGCGACTTACCTCCTTCCTCCCCACAAACTTGGGGCGAGCAAACCGACGTCCCTGAATCAGCGGATTGGTATAACTCCAGCTACATTATTATCTGTGGCGCCAACCTGCCCATGACTCGAACCCCTGACGCGCATTTTGTATCCGAAGCGCGTTATAACGGCACTAAAATCGTGTCCATGGCGCCAGATTACGCCGAATTCGTAAAATTCGCTGATCTTTGGATGCCGGTAAAACAAGGCACCGACGCCGCCGTCTTTATGGCCATGGGCCACGTGGTACTGAAAGAGTACTTTATCGATAACCAAATCGACTATTTCCAAACCTACGCCCGTAAATACACCGATCTACCCATGCAAGTCTTGTTAAGAAAGCATGAGGGTAAATACGCCAGCGATCGTTTCCTTCGTGCTTCGGATTTTGACAAAGCTTTGGGTGAAGAAAACAACCCCGAATGGAAAACCATCGTTTATGACGAAATCAACCAACAATATGTAGCCCCCAATGGCTCCATTGGTTTCCGTTGGGGCGAGTCTGGGCGCTGGAACCTGTTAGAGAAAAACGCCAATGATCAATCCGAGATCCGTGCGCAACTGACTGCGTTAGGCCAAGAAGACGAAGTGGTCACGGTATCGTTCCCATTCTTTGGGCACGGCAAAGCTGAAGTTATCGATCACAAAGTTCCGGTTCGAAAAATCATCCTCGGCAACGGTGAAGAAGCCTTAGTCACCACCGTTTTTGATTTACAAGCAGCGCAATACGCCGTAGATCGGGGCATGAACGACGAAAACTGCGCCACCTCTTACCTCGACGCAGACACGCCTTACACGCCGGCATGGCAAGAAAAAATCACCGGTGTGAAAGCCGCTGACGTTGAACGTACCGGACGAGAATTCGCAGACAACGCCGCCAAAACCCAAGGCAAGTCCATGGTTATTTTGGGCGCGGCRCCGAATCACTGGTACCACAACGACATGAACTACCGGTCCATCATGAACCTACTGCACATGTGCGGTTGTGTTGGACAATCGGGCGGTGGCTGGGCCCATTACGTAGGCCAAGAAAAACTCCGCCCTCAAGCCGGTTGGGCTCCCATTGCCTTCGCGTTGGATTGGCAACGTCCGCCTCGCCAAATGAACGGCACCACCTACTTCTATTTCCACACGGACCAATGGCGTTATGAGAAATTAGAAGCAGAAAGTATGCTCGCACCCACCGCTGACAAGACTAAATACAAAGGCTACCAGCTCGCCGATTACAACGTGAAATCCCAGCGCTTAGGGTGGTTGCCCTCGGCACCGCACTTTAATAAAAACCCCATTCAGTTGGCCGCAGAAGCGCGTGCAGCGGGTGCGGAAGATGATGCGCAAGTGTCACAGTTTGTGGCCGACCAGCTCACTTCCGGCGAACTTGAGTTTGCTTGTGAGGACATCGACGCAGAAGTAAACTTCCCAAGAATCCTTTTTGTATGGCGCGCCAACTTAATTGGCAGCAGCGCTAAAGGCCATGAATACTTCTTGAAGCACTTGCTCGGCGCTCAAAATGGTGTGTTGAGTGAAGGCACTGAAGGCGAAGACTGTAAAGAAGTGAAGTGGCRTAAAGATGCCCCCATCGGCAAGTTAGACTTGATGGTGGACATTAACTTCCGTCTTAACAGTACCGGTGCATATTCTGACATCATTTTACCCACGGCCACGTGGTATGAGAAAAACGACCTGAACACCACTGACATGCATCCCTTTATCCACCCGCTTAGCGAAGCGGTCGATCCAGGTTGGGAAAGCAAATCAGATTGGCAAATTTTCAGGGAAGTTTCTAAGAAATTCTCAGAGCTCTCTGCCAAACATCTCGGTGTACAAACTGACTTAGTCGCCAACCCAATGATGCACGATACGCCTCAAGAGTTAGCACAACCGCTCGGCGTAGAAGATTGGAAAGACGAAGGCGTTAAGGCTGTCCCCGGCAAAAACATGCCCATCATTAAAACGGTGAGGCGCGACTACCCCAACGTCAATAAAATGTACGAAGCCCTTGGCCCCTTGCTCAAAGAAAAAGGCAATAACGTTAAAGGCATCGATTGGAATACCGAAAAAGAATACGAGCATCTCAAACACTACAACGGCGTGATTAAAGAAGAAGGCATCTCCAAAGGCATGCCCTCATTGCAAATCGACAAACAAGTGTGTGACTCGATACTTGCGCTAGCACCAGAAACTAACGGTGAAGTGGCTCATAAATCGTGGAAAGCCTTAGGTGAAAAAACCGGCATCGACCACAATCACTTATGTGATTCCCGTCGCGACGAAAAAATCACCTTCCACGACATTCAAGCCCAACCGCGTAAGATTATTACCGCACCGACGTGGAGTGGTATTGAATCCGAAGAGGTAAGCTACACATCGGGTTACACCAACATTCATGAGCATATTCCCTTCAGAACATTAACCGGACGTGCGCAGTTTTATCAAGATCATGAATGGATGCTGGATTTTGGTGAAGGCTTTGCCTCTTACCGCCCCCCTGTAGACATGAAAGCCCATGAAAAAATCCCTGATTCGGTGCGCAACAAGCCGCATTTAGTGCTGTCTTGGATTACACCCCACAGTAAATGGGGAATTCACTCCACTTACCAAGATACCCTCAGAATGCTGCAATTATTCCGCGGCGGACCGGTGGTGTGGATTTCAGAAGTAGACGCCAAATCTATTGGCATTGAAGACAACGATTGGGTCGAAGCCATTAACGCCAACGGCGCCACCATGGCACGAGTCGTAGTGAGCCAAAAAGTGCCTAACGGCATGGCCATGATGTACCACGCCCAAGAAAAAATCATTAACGTCCCCGGCTCCCCCTCCACCGGGAAACGAGGCGGCATACTCAACTCAGTGACCCGGATTACAGTGAAACCCACCCATATGATTGGCGGTTACGCGCAACTGAGTTACGGCTTTAATTATTACGGCACAGTGGGTTCTCAACGTGATGAAATGGTCATACTCCACAAGGTCGAAGACAAAGACATTGATTGGTTAGAAMGACCGCTAACCCCCGAAAGAGAAAATCAATTGAATCCCGATGGCATTAATAATTAATCACTGTTTTTCCAGGAGTACAGCATGAAAGTACGTGCGCAAATAGCAATGGTGATGAATCTCGATAAATGCATCGGGTGTCACACTTGCTCTGTAGTGTGTAAAAACGTCTGGACCAACCGTAAAGGCATGGAATACGCGTGGTTTAATAACGTCGAAAGTAAACCCGGTATTGGCTATCCCAAAAACTGGGAAGACCAAGARAATCGGAACGGCGGCTGGGTGCGCACCAAGCGAGGCAAATTAAAATTAAAATCGGGCGGCAAAGTAAAACGCTTATTAAGCCTTTTTGCCAACCCTGACATGCCTGAGATTGATGATTACTACGATCCGTTCACTTTCGATTACGGCAAATTACAGTCCAAGCCATTAAGTGAAGCCGCGCCTACCGCTCGACCTTACTCCCAAATCACCGGCAAACGCATGGAGAAAATCCATTGGGGACCGAATTGGGAAGATGACATGGCAGGCGAGTTTGAAAAACGCTCGGCTGATGTCAACTTTAAGGGCATGGAAAAGCAGATGTACAGCGAATTCCAAAATACCTTTCATTTGTATTTGCCGCGTATCTGTAACCATTGTATCAACCCGTCTTGCGTTGCCGCTTGCCCATCGGGCTCGCTTTATAAGCGCGAAGAAGACGGCATTGTTTTGGTGGATCAAGACAAGTGCCGTGGCTGGCGCATGTGCGTATCTGCTTGCCCTTACAAAAAGATATACTTTAACTGGGAATCTGGCAAAGCAGAAAAATGCACCTATTGCTACCCACGGATAGAATCGGGCTTACCGACTTTATGTTCTCACACGTGCGTAGGTCGTATCCGTTCTCAAGGCGTTATCTTTTACGATGCGGACCGTATCGAAGAAGCGGCCTCCGTGAAAGACGACAAAGACTTGTATCAAGCGCAATTGGATATTTTCCTCGACCCCAATGATCCAGAAGTGATTGCTGCGGCCAAAGAAAACAATATCCCACTGAGTTGGATCACTGCTGCACAACGCTCTCCGGTGTATAAAATGGCGGTGGAATGGAAAGTGGCGTTCCCACTTCACCCTGAATTCCGTACCCTGCCCATGGTGTGGTATGTACCGCCCCTGTCTCCAGTTCAATCACAAAT
The DNA here is from genome assembly GCA_002401525.1 of Moraxellaceae bacterium. Taxonomy (GTDB): domain Bacteria; phylum Pseudomonadota; class Gammaproteobacteria; order Pseudomonadales; family UBA3067. The sequence goes on from NVTH01000026.1 coordinate 22,239, forward strand.
TGAACAGGGCACCTTACCCACTGAAGAAGACGGCGTATTGCCTAAATCAGAAGCCATGCGACTGCCTTTGCGCTACTTAGCCAATATGTTCACCGCAGGCAATGAAGAAGTGATTAAACTTGGGCTAGACCGAATGCTTGCTATGCGGGTCTACAAGCGTATGCAACACGTTGAAGGCCACGTCAACAGTAAAGTGTTTGAAAAGGTTGGTTTAACCACCGATCAACTCGAAGAAATGCATTTCCTTATGGCCATTGCTAACTGGGAAGACCGCTTTGTGATTCCAACCTCTCACAAAGAGATGCACATGGACAATGTGCATGAGTACCAAGGCTCTGCTGGTTTCACTGCCGGCAATAACGTGCCCAACAGCAAATTTGGCGTATCGTTATTCCCAGACCCTCGTGGTATGGAAAATGGTGAGACACAGCTCTACACGCCAACGCCTAGCATGGCTCGTATTCCCATGAAAGAAGAAGCCAACGGCGGTGGGTTATTTCCCTCATTGGGCAGCTTGCAACAAGAAAAATCTCACCGCATTGAAGACACTATTCTCGAAGCCCATTTGAAAAAACATCCACCGACGGATCAACAATGAGCAGTTACGTTTTAATGGCCAAGCTTCTGGATTACCCATCCGAGGAGTTGCTGCAAAACCTGCCTGTGATCGAACAGAGCCTGAATCAAGCCAGCGATTTAAACGCTGGCCAAAAACAGACTTTACTCAAGGTCGCAGCGCGAATTAAAGCAACTCCCCTGCTGGAGCTTCAAGGGAACTACGTCGACACGTTTGATATGGATGGCAAACACAGCCTTCATATCACCCATCACCTGTACGGTGAAGARGCTGAACGCGGYTTGGCRATGGCRGAYTTAATYACCCATTAYCAAAARTACGATTTAGAYATTACYAACGGTGAACTGCCSGATTTTTTRCCGTTAATTCTAGARTTTTTGTCCATAYTAGAACCRAMAGAAGCCMATGGTTTTTTAAGTCAGGCAGCCAATGCCATCGACATACTGTATAAAAACCTACAGGAATCTGATTGTTTTTATGCGCCCATTATTGGTGTGTTATTGGCCAAAACAGATCGTATTCCGGTTCAGCAGGCGAAATAACAGCAAGCAGTTCACTAGCCACTAAAGCGTAACAAATAGAACTTTAAATCACAGGAGCATAGGATGGATTTCATTCATCAAATACTTTTTGGAGTATATCCTTACATTGCCTTTACCACCTTCGTCATAGGCAATTTGATTCGGTTTGACCGTGACCAGTACACCTGGAAAGCGGACTCCAGCCAATTATTTGACCGCCGTACTGTACTCATTGCGAGTCCGATGTTTCACGTCGGCATCATCGCTATACTCGGTGGGCACTTCGTAGGATTACTCACACCCCACAGTTGGTTCTTAGCCATCGGGGTTTCGGACACCGCTCACCAAGTGGTTGCGATCACTGCGGGCATGGTCTTCGGTTCACTGTGCTTAATTGGCGGCTGCATGTTATTGTTACGTCGCTTGAAGCACCCGCAAGTAAGAGCCCAAAGTAGAAAGCGCGATGTATTTGTCCTCGCTTGGTTAATCCTAACCCTTTGCCTTGGCCTGTTAACGATTCCTATTTCCACTTATCACGCCTTCCACAATGACGCCAGCACCATGATCATGCTGACTGATTGGGTGCAAAGCTTAGTGATACTGCAACCGAATTGGGAAATATTAAAAGAAGTTAATTTTGTCTTTAAGATGCACCTATTCTGCGGCTTAACCGTGTTCTTTATTTTCCCGTTCACACGCTTAGTGCACGTCTGGAGTTTCCCTTTTGGGTATTTATTCAGACCCCATCAAGTAGTCAGAAGTCGATATACAAAATCACGTTAACTTGATGATTAGCGTTAATAAGTAAGTGTGAAAAAAGAGGCCCTAGGCCTCTTTTTTTCCATACAGCAATGTTTTAAATAGTAAAGAGAATTGGCATGATAGAAGAACGCACTACGACTTGTAGCGAACACAATCACCCAGAATTCGCGTTAAGCTTTGACGAAGAATCGGTACTGGAAGAAGACGTGGCTTGGTTGCTGTCGAGCTTGCAAGATTTGGTGGCCAACGGCCAAACTTTTAGCCCTGGGGACACCTTTCAAATTGGTTGGCTGCCGACGTTAATCCAGCAGCGAGAAGACGGCTTGCTTACCATTCATGAGCCCGATATGAAGTCCATTCCAGCTCAATATCAGCCCTCCATCACTTTTGCTCTACTGCACATTCGCTGGCAAAAAGAAGTCGCTGAAAGCTTTGAATTAGACCCCGAATTAAACTACCCCAGTGCTCGTCAAAGCGTGCTTATCTGCGACCAATTAGGCCAAGAGCCGGGCTTTGCCATGCAACGCAGAGCTGCAAAGGATTCTCATTCAGGCTGGATTATTTGTTGTAGCAATGAAGACCACGACCATCAAGCAGCGCCACTTAAACCCATTAGCCTTTACGAATTAATAATCAGCGTGAACCCTAAAGCGATCCCCTTTATTGCTCTGCCAGAAACAAGTCAAGTCATTATTGAGGATCAATCCATTTGCTTAAGCATTGATGGATTATCGCAACCGCTTCTAAAGGATTCTTTTTTAAAAACAATMGGCTATATMGACTCCCTATAATTGKGTYAACSKCMATTTAAAGGCAAWACMGGACAMGTAACATTTTATAACATTATTTTCTACTGATTTATAARTRGAAGCTTGTCGTTAYAGTTATAAATCGTTACCCTTTSCGCAAATTGTAACCATATGGTTTAGCGTTCCGGGAAGAAATAATGAATAACCGATCCTTCTACACAGCCATCCCTAAAGTAACCAACTTTGCTTTATTAGGATTCTTTACATTAATCGTGGCGGCCTGTGGAGGGGGTAGTAGTAGCGATCCCGCGCCAACATTGCAGGGCAGCGGTGAGCCTATTACTAACAACAGTCCTGTCGTCAGTGCCGGAACGGATCAAACCCTAGAAGAAGGTGACGACGTTTTCCTCGAAGGGTCGGCCACCGATGACGATGGCGCGATAGTGAGTACCAGCTGGAGCCAAACGGGTGGACCCGTCATTGAGTCGATTATCGCTGAAGGAAACTCTCGATCATTTACCCTCCCTGCAACTACCGAAAATGTGATTCTTACCTTTACATTCTTCGCAACCGATAACAATGGCGCCACCGCTTCCGATAGTGTGGACATCAATGTTCTGAATCTAAACGTAGCCCCCATTGCTAGTGCTGGCGAAGACCAAACGGTTAACGAGCAATTACAGGTAACCCTTAACGGCTCGGGTAGCGAAGACCCCGACATGGTTGACGGCATTAAAAGCTACCTGTGGGTACAAACCGCAGGTACAGATGTGACGCTTAGCACAAATGGTCTGGCCAATACCACTTTCACTGCTCCCGCCATTTTGAATAATGAAAGCTTGACCTTTGAACTCACCGTCACTGATTTTGATGACGACTCCCACTCGGACAGCATCAACGTCAATGTTAAGGATCGCTCTCTGAATGATACAGGCCTAGTGGTTAGCAGCGACATTTCTGAGGGAACTACTGACGCAGGCTGCGAAGTTAACAACCAAGATTGCTCCTTCGGAAGAGACGCGATCGAAGATAACGATGGTAACGGTCACGCCGGGTTTATCTTTACCAAACTAGCATTCGACGGAACTCCCGGCCCCGAAAATGCGGCAGAATGGAACTGCGTTCGAGACGAAATCACGGGGTTAGTTTGGGAATCTAAAAGCGACGACGGTGGTATTCACGATAGCAATTTAATTTACAAGTGGGGCGGACTCAACGCCTCTGAATTCGGAGCAATACGCAACCCTGATTGGAACATCCTAATCTTGGATAGCAATGAACATGCCCTTTGTGGACTATCGAACTGGCGGGTACCTACCGTTAAAGAGTTAGAGACCTTAGTTAA
>NVTH01000027.1 GCA_002401525.1 Moraxellaceae bacterium
ATTAAAAAGGAAATTGCAATCATGGCTGATGAAACTAATGAAAACCTCAAGGTTAATAATCCGTTTGCGGTCAATCCCGCGTGGCTTGAGCAAGTCAAAGAAGAGATCGTTGATCCTCAGCGAGTCATTATTGATACCCATCATCATTTATGGTCGGCAGGGGGCCTAATCGAATATTCGCTGGACGATCTATGGGCCGATACCGGTAGTGGGCACAATGTGGTGAAGACCGTTTTTATGGAGTGCCATGCTAATTATCACCAAGAAGGCCCTAAACATTTGCGCTCGCTTGGTGAAGTTGAATTTGTCACAGAGATCGCTGATCGTACTGCGAAGAACAATGGCGGCCAAGCGCAAATCGCTGCGTTGGTGACCAGTTTTGATTTAAGGCAAGGGGAGGGTGTAGAAGATTTGGTTCATCGGCACGAAGAAACCAGTAAGGGACGATTTCGTGGTATTCGTCAGGCCTTGGCGAGCGCTAGACCTGACGAAGGTATTATGCTGGCTGCCATGGGCCCAAAAGACCTCTACAAAGACCCTGATTTTATTCGCGGGATGAAGGTGTTGGGTAAAATGGGTCATAGCTATGACTCCTGGCATTACCACTACCAAAACCCTGAGTTTGCTGCCTTGGCTCGATCCGTGCCGGAAACCACTATGATTCTAGATCATTTAGGTACGCCGCTTGGGGTGGGGATTTATGCAGACAAACGCGAGGAAGTATTTCAGCAGTGGAAAAAAGATATTGCTGAAATTGCAAAAAGTGAAAATACCATCGCCAAACTAGGGGGCTTTGCGATGCCTGATAACGGTATGGGTTGGAATGGGCGTAACTTGCCACCCACGTCGGATGAGTTTCTTGATGCACAAGCGGCTTACTACCTGCATGTCATTGAGTGCTTTACCCCTGATCGCTGTATGTTCGAGAGTAACTTTCCAGTGGACAAGCTATCGCTGTCTTACCCAGTATTTTGGAATGGGGTTAAAAAAATCGTCAAAGATTTTTCTGAGCATGAGAAAGATGCCATGTTCTCCGGCACTGCCGCTCGAGTTTATCGTTTGTAGTGCCGCTTGCTGTTTACCCTTGCAGGCGGCACTGGCTTATCAGAAGGACAAAGCGTCAGATGAAAGTATGCCAAAGTATCTTCATTAGGTATACTGTACCTAATGAAGAGATGCTGGGGGTATACTTAAGTGAAAGCGAAAATCAATTGGCACTATTCCCGTTCTGAAATAGCTCAGACAATCATAGATTTATTTACTAGCGGATCAACCCACGCAATAACAATTTTTGCGCCTAGGAGGATGGGGAAAACGGAATTACTTTTAGAGGATTTATGGCCCTTGGCGAAAAAAAGAGGCTTTGACGTTCGTTATGCCTCGTTTTGGATGGATAAAAGCAACCCTAAAGCGGTTTTTCTTGACGCAATTTCGAGTAAACCACAAGATCAAACGGCAGTGAAAGCACGAATTGGCGTTGGCGGAACATTTGTCGAGGCGACTAGTAGCGGTGCTCCAAAAGAATCTGCTGTTAATATTAGAGAAATTAAGGCTGAATTCGTAAAGCTTTGTCGAGGCAAAAAGAAAGTTTTACTGCTATTGGACGAGATTCAACAGCTAGCAGTAAGAGAGCAAGATGAAACGTTTGTAGCCGCTCTTCGTACCTTGCTTGATACTAATAAAGGCAAGGTATATGTGGTGTTCACTGGATCGTCCAGAGAAGGGCTTATAAACATGTTTAAAAAGCAAAAAGCACCGTTGTTTAATTTTAGTCACCAGCTTGATCTGCCTGAACTTGGGTCAGAATTTGTAAACCATATGTTAGGTGCTTTTAAGCAGGCTTCAGGAAAGTCTATTAAGCTGGCTCCTAGTATTCGAGTGTTTTCAGCCTTGAATAGAGTGCCGGCTCGTTTTCATGATCTGCTGAGAACAATGCTTATCAATGGAAGACAAGATATAGAGCAAGCATTAAAAGAATATAAAATCAGTAATAGAGAAAATCAAATCTTTTTAAATACCTGGGATGCGCTTAAGCCGATGGATAAACAGTTGCTAATCAGCATAGCAAATAATGAAGAAAACCTGTTTTCGGAAGCCGGGCGTCAATCCATTGCAGACAACTTGGGACTTTCTGCGATATCAAAATCGTCATTGCAAAAAAGCATAGGCCGATTAAAGGACGCGGCTTTAATTGAAAGTTTTCAAAGGGGAAGTTACGAATTTAGTGAAATGGCTTTTAGGGAATATGTTGTTAATAAATAATAAATTGGCAGGGTTGCTCTATAGACCCACTCTTAAATATTCCGATAAATGTGATTATCGGAATATTGCTATCACGGGGTAATAGGGCTAGTATGCTCCTTCAGACCCTATATCAACGACTTAGGCCTCCCATTGAGCAAATCCAAGATAAGCGATTCCGAGTCAGCGAAGCCAGAATCCAATGCCCCCAAACCCATACTTGATAACCTCGAGCATTTACAGAATCCTTTCAGCTTGAAAAAATTCCTAGTTCCCAATCAAGATCCTGGCGTAGGCTTTTCAATCGACTACGAATACAGCTGGAAATTCATCTACAGCTACAACGGCAGTTCATCGACGTTCAATGCGTATCGCAGAGAAATTGAACGTTTGCTGCAATGGTCCTGGGTCATTCATCGTGAATCAATTTTAAATCTCAAACGCCATGACATTGAGGAATACATCCATTTTTGCCAAAAACCGCCCTTGGCTTGGATTGGCACTAAAAATGTTGCCAGATTTGTCACTCATGGTGATTTGCGTAAGGTTAACCCTAGCTGGCGGCCTTTCGTAATAAGCCCCTCTAAGGTGGACTATAAACACGGCCACCAAGCTAATCCGAAAAAATACACCTTATCTCAATCCGGGGTTCAGGCGATGTTCTCAGTGTTGTCGTCTTTCTTTAATTTCTTAATTCAGGAAGAAGTTACGGAATCCAACCCTGTTATTTTAATACGTCAAAAAAGTAAATTTCTTCAAAAGCGCAGCACCAAAACGCCTGTTCGCAGAATTAGTAATTTGCAATGGGAATTTGTATTAGAGACTGCGGGAATTTTAGCGAAAGAAAATGTGCGCCATGAGCGCACCTTATTCATAATGAATTGCTTGTACGGCATGTATTTACGAATCTCCGAATTAGTCACGGATGAACGATCTGCACCTGTCATGGGTGATTTTCGGAAAGATATCGACGGCAACTGGTGGTTGCATGTGGTGGGCAAAGGCAACAAAAGTAGAATTGTGACCGTGTCAGATGATATGTTGGCCGCTTTACAACGTTATCGCACTAGTCTAGGTTTATCGCCTTTACCCACTGCGGATGAATCGACGCCGCTTATTCCGAAAAATTTAGGTCGCGGCCCTGTCACTAGTACGCGTCAAATTAGATCGGTTGTACAGCATTGCTTTGATCAGTCATTTCAACGCATGCGCGACGAAGGCTTGGATAATGATGCGGGGGAACTTGAAGCAGCAACAGTGCATTGGCTTCGACATACGGGGATCTCGGAGGACGTTAAAATCCGTCCCAGAGAGCATGTCCGTGACGATGCTGGGCATGCGTCGATGCAAACCACTGATCGGTACATTGACAGTGATTTACGTGAACGTCATTCATCGGGAAAGAATAAGAAAATCAGTCCATAAATTAATTTGAAGTTATTGCTGGGAGTCGAAGGGTGAACTGACTGCCCTCTCCAACCTGACTGTCCACTTCAATGGACCCTTTATGGCGCTGGATGATTCGTTTTACAGTACTTAAACCAATTCCAGAACCTTCTATGTTTCCTCCAACTAATCGCTTAAACGGAGAAAATATATCCTCTGATTTTTTGATGTCAAAGCCTATTCCATTGTCTACGATTATCAATTGAACTTCATTGGAGTTTGATGAACTAGTGCAGGCTATTTTTATTTTTGACGCTCTATCAGGATGGTGAAACTTAAGCGCATTACTGACTAGGTTTAAAACCACTTGGTACATTTGTGTCTCATTCGCCTCAACCATTAACATCTTGCCAACATCAATCGTCGCTTTTGTTTCTTCTGTTAAGTGATTCAAATCCCGTAATACGGACTCCACTACTTTTTGTAAATCGACCTGAGAAACCTTTTGTTCGGTGGTGTTGATTTCTGCGTATTCGAGTACACTGGAAATCAATGAGGACATTCGGTTCGCCGCATCATTGATTAGCTCTAGACTCTGAATCTGCCGTTCGCTTAAGCGGTCAGGTTCTTTTAATACTCGAGTTGAAAAACCTACAATTGTACTCAGAGGTTGCTTTAAATCATGGGCTGCCACGTGAGAGAAATCTTGCAGTTTTTGATTGGATTCCCGGAGTAGAAGATTAGTCGACGCAAGACGCTTGGTCATTTCTTCTAAGGTTTGATTGGTGTTTTTGAGATGTTGCTCTTGTCTCCATAGCTTCATGAATATTTGAATTTTACTAATTAATATCTCGGGATTGATGGGTTTGGTGATGTAGTCGATTGCCCCTACTTCATAACCGGTGTTGACGTAATGTTCATCGAAACTATTGCCGGTGATGAAAATAAGTGGCGTGTGTGTTTTTACGTTGGTGCCAATAATGAGCGACGCTGTTTCAAATCCATCCATTTCAGGCATTTGAACGTCCATCAAAATCAAGAAAAACGTATGATGGATCACTAAACGCAATGCTTCCTCGCCACTTTCTGCCTCAATAATCTCAAACCCCATATCGGAAAGCATTCTACGAACAGCATGTAGATTTTTAGGCTCGTCATCAACGACTAATAGTTTCGGTTTTATAGTTCCAGGCTTCATTTTTAGAACCTCTCGTAAATCGTTCTTTTAACTATTGAAAATAAAATAACTCAATGGGCAGAAAATCTCTATGGTTTAGTGATGCAACCACGCTTCAATTTTTTCAAGAAATAAATCGATATCAATGGGTTTTGTGAGGAATTCGGATGCACCGGCTTCTAGGCATTTTGCGCTGTCAGTGCTTATAGAGTTTGCGGTTAGTGCGATGATGGGGATCGATTTCATGTCTTCAATCTTTCGTATTTCCTGAATCGCTTCATAGCCGTCCATGGTAGGCATCATGATGTCCATGACAATGATATCGAAATGATTAAGTTTCACTTTGCTCAATGCTGTGAGCCCGTTGTCTGCGATGGTTGTGTCCATTCCGTAATCCGTTAGCTGTTTCGAAAGAACGAAAACGCTTTTCATGTTGTCATCGACTAGTAATATACGCTTACCAGTGAGCACTTTGTATTCTTCGCTGTTCTGTTCAGGCTTAATATTGGCAACATATTTTGAGGGGCCGTACGAAACATTAGCAGCCAAGGGTTGAATAAAATCATGGGATTCAAGGGCGTTGCCGAAGTCATAATTATTGTCTATATCTTCCTCTTGCATCGACGAAGTGAGTTCTAGTGGCAAATAAAGAGTGAAATTGCTGCCTTTATCTGGAACGCTTGAAAGCGTGATTTCTCCGTGCAGCAGTGACGCAAGCTGACGAGCGATACTAAGCCCTAACCCTGTGCCACCGTATTTACGACTGATAGAACCGTCCTCTTGTTGGAATGCTTCAAATATCTCGCTTTGTTTATCGTTGTGAATCCCAATGCCTGAGTCAATGACGGAAAAACCCACCACCTTTGAAGGAATCAAGTGCGGGTTGTGGAACGGTTCCTGCCGAGGTGAATTAAATATCTGTAATTTAATAGATCCCTTTTTGGAGAATTTAAATGCATTCGATAAAAAGTTTTTAAGGATTTGCTCGATCCTTTTGCCATCACTTAGAATGTGTTGCGAGAGGTCTTCGCCATATTCAACGATAAAAGCTATATTTTTCTGTTGGGCTACTGGGGCGAATTTAGCTTGAAGTGCAGCGCCTAGATCAAGCAATTTAACTTGATTTGCGTGTACTGCTAAAACACCTGCTTCAACTTTTGTTAGGTCCAATATATCATTGATTATCTCTAATAACTCCTCTCCCCCTTCATGTATAAAAATTGCGTCTTCGATTTGTGACGGCGTTAAATTCCCTTCTTTATTTTTGGCAAGAGTCTTTGATAGAATTAACAGGCTATTGAGTGGCGTACGTAATTCGTGGGACATATTCGCTAGAAATTCTGTTTTATAGCGATTAGATTTCTCTAGATCTTTCGCTTTTTGTTGGATTTGCTTGTTCGCTTCTTTAAGTTCTTTTGCTTGTCCCAATAGAGCTATTTGGTTATCCGTTAAGGATTCGTTGACGTCTTTTAATTGTTTTCTTTGGGATTTTAATTTTGTTTCAGAACTGGCGAGTTTTTGTTTTTTGTTTTCTAGTATTAGATTGGATTTTTTAAGCGCTTCGGCCTGAGATTTGAGGTCGGCTTCAGAATCGATTAATTCTACGGTCTGTATTTTAAGCTTCTCATTAGATTTGCGCAGTTGTTCGGTTCGTTCGGCAACTTTGTCTTCTAAACTTTCCCAGGTGCTTTTTAAGTATTCAGCCATTTCATTAAAAGCTAAAGCCAAATGAGCAATTTCATCTTCGCCTTGCTTTTGAATTCGGTAATCGATATTTCCAGATCGAATGCTTTCTGCTCCCCGCTCGATGGATTTTAGTCGCCGAATAATAATAAGATCAGTAATCGCATACAATAAACAAAAGACGACACACCCAGTGATGATAAAGAATAGTTGCAATGATTTCGAGATGTTGCTGATGTTTGCCAATGTATTATTTCGATCGACGGATATGCTTAGGTAGTGATGCTCCTTTATCACGCTAAAATAGGAGGTTTTAGTGACAAAATATTTTTCGAGTTTGATCTGTCCTGCACTCCCCGCAGATAGAAAAGTGTCATCCTTCGTCCAAAGGGAAAGGTCCGTCACTGCCACCTTTGCATTCATTAACTGCCCTTTAGAATGATCAATTAGACTGTCCATTTCTTGTTTCCAGTCATAGCAAACGATCAACCAACCAATGACCTGCCCTCTTCTTTTTACGGGCGATGAATGCCACTGAATCTTTTTCTTCTCAATTCCCAACGATTGGTAAAGAGGGTCGTCTATAGGCGGAGATGTCGAACTGGTTTGTGTTAAAAGACCACTTAAAATAGCCGTTTTACCCAGGTCTAGGCCGATGATGTTTTCGCCGGATATTTTTTCTCGAAACCTGTTTCTGGTTGAAGAAGAAAACACTTCTTTGGTGCTGTCGACTAATAAAACATATCGGATAAAGGGGTAAACTTCCACTGTACGATTCAGGGTTTGATTGACACCACGACTAGAGCCTTGTTCTAGAGCTCGGGGTAAGCTACGGTCGGTGGATAAGGTTCGCACTAAATAGATTATTTCCTCGTTTCTTAAATCGAGATTATGCTCGATATTTTTTAATTGCGTTAGGAGTTGAGTGTTGAGTTGCTCGAAGGTATAGTCTTCGAGATAGCGCATGACTTGCCAATGCAGAACTGAAAATGAAACTAGCATGATGGCTAGAATCGAAATACTAATGCGAATATTAAGCCGCTGAAAAACAGGGGTCACACTTACAGCCGGATTAGTAATTTAATGAACATAAACCACCTTCATGTTCTCTGGCACGACTAAATTTAATTTTTTCAAACTGACACTGTTTACCAGGCGTTGAGGTGGATTCTGCAATTTTGACACCAATTGTGAGGGTGTTTTATGCCCTTTCAATATTTGTGCTGCCATTTCACCGGAAAGTTTTCCTAAGGTATAAAAGTCCGCAACAGGGCCAAAGGTCGATCCGTCCCTAATTCCTTCTTTATTAGAACTTAAAATGGGTATTTTATGCGCTAGCGAGAGCTCAATTAGTATTTTTTCCCCTCCATTCTGCATCAGCGTGTCTGTGGTGGTCATAAATGCTTCGACTTTACMAATCAGAGACTTAGCCATATGTTTGACTTCTTGTAGCGACGCTGGATTGCTTATTACAACGTCTACTCCTTGTTTGCGAAGCATGCGACGCATATTGGCCGCTTGAATTTTTGAGTTGGGTTCCCCAAGGCGATGAAAAATCGCAATAGTCTTGAGGTTTGGTAGAAGCTGATTTAATAAGGATAAATAGTGCTTATAGGGGACAAAATTACTGGTGCCTACCAAATTGTTMGCAGAATAATCGAAGGATTCGATTAGTCCACTGTCTGCAGGGTAGGTCACTATGGAGAATACGATGGGGATTGAATCTGGCAACACCCGCTTTATAATTGTAGTGCCCGGTGTTGTCAATGAATAAACCAGGTCCACGGAGGCCTCCTGAAAAGCCTGTCCAATTTCAGCTTGTTTTGCTTTGTTTCCGCCGCTGTTTCCCAATAGGAATTTAAGTTGTTTCCCCTCTTTTAAACCGCCTTCCGCTAATCCGGCTTTAAACCCCCGTACACTTTCCGGATAGCCGTTCCATACCGATAACCCTATGGTGAATTGAGCGGGTCGTGCTTCAGGATTTTCATGCCCGAGGCCATCCGCGAATGAAGCATTGGTCCAGAACAAAGTGAAACAGAGTAATATCTGTAAATGGTTTACTCGAAATATTATCATCTTATAAGGCTAGTTGAATCAGAGTGTCATTCAAGCAGAGGGCGTGGAAACCGCCTTCAAAATCATGCTGAATGAGGGCATATTATTGGTGACAACCTTAATGGCTTATTTGAGGATCTCCTAGTAAAGAGTTGATTCCTACGCTATACCATTAATTAATCGCTCGCTTGCGCTAACAGGCCATATTTTTAGATTGAAAGAGAATATTTCTAGGTTACTAATAGCGTTGTCCCCTAATCTTTATAAGGAAATTTGGAGTGCCAAAGGATAACAATCGTTTGTTACTAGAATTGTCTAAAAACCTGCGGGATATTAATTTTGATGTGTTAAACCCCACCTTACCCGATTTAACCATTGGCGACTTGGACCCCGTACTTCGATTAGTTGCCCGCTCCCGGGCGGCCTATATTAAGGAAATATTTGACCTTGCCAGCGTGACTGGGGAGGAGCTTCCTGCGCCGGAACAGGTCTCGCAGTTAAAACAACTAAGAGAAACATTTGAGGAGCTTTTAAATGGGGCTCAGGCTTTGGAAACCACCTTGCAAAGAGGCTATATAAGCATCGAAAATTCCAAAGAAAAGCCAAATTAATGCACATTAGAAGCTAATCCCACCCCATCCCCATTCCCCTTTAAAGGCAACATTTCTAAATATTTAAGTAACGTTATGTTCTTACGGGAAACGTTAACAGAATAATCGTGCCGATCCACTATGATTAATAGGTAAGTTAAAATCTAAATAGTGGGTTTTCAAGTCAATCGATTGGAATTAAGTTTATGCAAGCGGCTCAGAATTCGGCCACGGATATTGTGCTCTTTGGGGCCAAAGGCGATCTAACCATTCGCAAGTTGATTCCATCCCTATTCAACCTTTATTATCGTAAACGGATTCATCCAGATTGCCGAATTTTTGCTATTTCAAGAACCCTGCTTTCTAGCAAGGAGTATCGCCATCTGATCTTTAAAAACGCCAATATAGCGTCACTAAAAGAGCCCGCCGGTCGGGAAGCATGGAAACGTTTTACGGACCGCATCCATTACATTCCCTTCGATGCCTCGGCGTCAGATGGCTACAAAGCACTCGTTGAGGGTATGAATGAATCCCCCGCTCCCCAACGTCGACTTTTCTATCTAGCCACCGACTCTAGTTTGTACGCGAATATATGCATGGCACTTCAAGTCAACGGATTAATTAATAAGCACTCCTATATTGTGCTTGAAAAGCCCATTGGAAGGGATATACAAAGCGCCAAGGCGATCAATGAAGTGGTCGCTCAATATTTTGATGAAAGCCATACGTTTCGAATTGATCATTACCTAGGAAAAGAGACAGTACAAAACCTATTCGTGTTACGTTTTGCAAACCCTCTTTTCGAATTCCAATGGAATTATCAATTTATTGATCATATCCAAATTACCATTGCAGAAACCATTGGCGTAGAAGAACGAGCAGATTTTTACGAAAACGTCGGCGCTATGCGTGATATGTTGCAAAATCACTTGCTTCAATTGTTGTGTATTATTGCGATGGAACCCCCAATCAACGATAAAGCCGACTCGATACGTGACGAAAAACTCAAGGTATTGAGGGCATTGAGGCCCATAAAGCCAGAGTTATTTGCGCGTCAAGTGATCCGCGGGCAGTATACGGAGAGCTTAAACGGTCGTCCGCGCAGTGTCTCGTACACTCAAGAAAAAGGAGTGTCCCCGGACAGCACGGTCGAGACCTTTGTTGCGGTGAAAGCACGCATTGATAATTGGCGCTGGGCCGGCGTTCCTTTTTATTTAAGAACCGGTAAAAAATTAGCTCAACGCTGTTGTGAGATTGTGGTGCAATTTAAACCCATTCCTCATTCGATGTTTGAATCGTTTAATGCAGCGACTCAACCGAATAAACTCATTATTCGACTGCAGCCGGAAGAAAGTATTCGTCTTAAAATTTGCTCTAAAGAGACTGGTACAGGGATGAATATTAAATCTACTGAATTAAATCTATCCCCAAACCACACTTCTGATCGAGTTTTACCCGATGGCTATGAGCGCTTATTAGATGACGCGCTCAATGGTAAAACCACTTTATTTATGCGCCGCGATGAGCTTGAAGCGGCCTGGCAATGGGTCGACCCCATCGTCCACTATTGCACTGAAAACCACCATGTTCCCGAACCCTATAATGCGGGTTCTTGGGGCCCACCGTCATCGACACTATTATTAGCACGCGATGGCCGCTTATGGCATGAGATGAGTTGAACCGGAGTAAGATGCACTAAAATTGATACCTATGGAAAAAAATATTGTAGAGATATTCTTCGACACAAAACCCAAGCTCTATGACGGACTGTGCTGCAGAATCCAGCAGACACTCACGACCTGGCTTAGGGAAAAAGAATATTGCGGGTTGGTTTTGCCAGGCGGTCAAACGCCGCGCCCACTGTATGCGAAATTAGCGGCATCGGATCTAGATTGGTCAAAAATTTATATTAGTTTGTCAGATGAACGCTGCGTAGCCGCTGACAATGAACTTAGCAACGAGGCCTTCCTGCGTAAAGAGCTGTTAGATAAGATAGGGCCTGAAGTTTTATTTCAGTCATTAGTCGTCTCGGACAATAATGAATCTAAAGATTTCGACGCCTTATTGAAGTATATGAATCAATGGACTAGTTTTAATACTTTTTCAGTGCTAGGCATGGGAGATGATGGCCATATCGCCTCCCTATTTCCAGACTGCGAAGCTTCCATGGAGTCCATCAATCAAACGTTTAATAAACATTTTCCTGAAGCACATAATTCGGGTGAGAATTATTTGATTTCGAAAACAGGCAAGAGCGAAAATAAATCCTCGCCGCCTTTGGTGCTAACCCGTGCGCCAAAAGAACCAAAGCAACGCATTAGCGCCAGTTTCAACACGCTAAGGTCTCACACTAAAACGGTGTTACTCATTACCGGTGACGAAAAGATGCAGCTTTATCTCGAGTGTAAAAATGCCACCCCTAATTCATCCGCCTACTCGCTTCCCGTGGCACATCTTTTACGATCGAGCGTGGGGCTCGAAAGTCAAACTCTAGATCTATACTGGGCGCCTTAAAATGTCTATAACGTCGAGCCTCAATAAAACAACCCAGCAAATAGTACTACGAAGCGAAAAGCATCGAGAACGATATCTCGCATTAATGTCTCAACAACACCAACAAAGCCCTTCTCAAAAGCTAACCAGCACCAATTTAGCCCACGCCTACGCGGCATCATCAGAACAGGAAAAGCTTATATTTCGAGGCAAAAGCAACCCCATTAATCTTGGTATTATAAGTGCCTATAATGATTTACTTTCGGCTCATCAACCCTTAAAGAATTATCCAGACAAGATAAAACGAAGCGCACTCAAACTTGGTTGTACTGCACAATTCGCGGCAGGTGTCCCGGCTATGTGCGATGGCGTTACCCAAGGGCAAACAGGCATGCAATTATCTCTTTTTAGTCGGGACTTAATTGCACAAACCGTCGCAATCGCGTTAAGTCATCAGTTATTCAACGGTGTTTTAATGCTGGGCGTCTGCGACAAAATAGTCCCTGGTTTATTAATCGGCGCGTTAAGATTTGGCTTTCTGCCTGCGTTGATGATCCCTGCGGGGCCAATGTCCAGTGGACTAGATAATGAAACTAAAGCCGATTTTCGCAAAAAATTTGTGCAGGGAGAAATAGACAAGCATCAATTGCTAGAAGTGGAGCAGAAAGCTTATCACGAACCCGGTACCTGCACGTTTTACGGGACCGCCAATACCAATCAAATTATGATGGAGATGTTAGGGTTGAATCTACCTGGCTCGAGTTTCATACATCCCACGTCGCCACTGAGAGAAAAATTAATAGATTACAGTACCAAGATATTATGCCAGCAAGCAAATGACGATTTCGAGTCCAGCGCGCTTTGTTATACAGTGAATGCTTACTCCATGGTGAACGCCATGGTGGTTATGCTCGCCACAGGAGGGTCCACAAATCTTGCGATTCATCTCGTTGCGATTGCCCGCAGTGCCGGAATCATTATTAATTGGGACGATTTTGACGATTTGTCGAAACAAACACCTTTAATTGCCAAGATGTATCCCAATGGCCCTGCGGATATTAATGAGTTTTCCAAAGCGGGCGGCTTGAGCGTGGTCATCAGTGAATTAAAATCCGCTGGATTATTACATGATAATATTCGCACACCTTTAGGAGAAGGACTGGATCATTTAAAAAAGATTCCGTATCTCGAAGGCGATAACATTAAATGGCACGATGACCATGCTGCAAAGCTTCAAATGTTTGGCGAGTCATCTTTGAGTGAAAATAATTCTGTTATTGCCAGCGTTAAAAACCCCTTTGACAAGGTAGGCGGCTTGGCGTTAGTCAAAGGAAATTTAGGCCGGGCTTTAATTAAAGTATCCGCGGTGAGTAAAGAAAACCAATCGATCACGGCACCCGCTATTTGCTTTAGTGATCAGGAATCGTTAAAGAAAGCTTACCAAGAGGGTTTATTATATCGTGATTTTGTTGCGGTAATCCGTTTCCAAGGGCCTAAAGCAATGGGCATGCCTGAACTTCATCAACTGACGCCCATTTTACTCTCGATTCAATCTAAGGGGCATCGTGTGGCGCTGCTCACTGATGGGCGCATGTCCGGTGCATCGGGAGCGGTTCTGGCTGCAATACATCTAGTGCCAGAAGCAATTGATAACGAAATATTGCGTAAAATTAAAGACGATGATGTAATTCACATGGATGCGAAGAATGGGATTTTAAGATGTGAGGTGGAACCTAAAGAACTCGAAATGCGCACGATTTCGAGTGGCGTGAATTTATTAGAGGACCAAGGGTTAGGTCGAGAAATGTTCGAGGTTTTTCGAAATCGAGTGAGCGACGCAGAACTAGGCGCGTCAATATTTTTATTTTAGAGCTGTTTTAACGCTATTTTATTGAATCAATAATGGGTTAATATTCTCCATGAAAGCATTAGAGTCAAGCTTGGATAAATTTCAAATTCTCCCGGTATTAACAATTCAATCAACCCAATTTTTAGACTCTCTGGGGGAGCTTTGTATTCGCAATAACATTATGCACTTGGAGATCACGTTAAGAACCCCTCAGGCGTTGAGTGCGATTGATTATATTAAAACGAAATTTCCAGATTTACTGGTTGGTGCGGGCAGCATTCTTAACGTAGAGCAATTGGAATCTTGCTTCAATAGTGGCGCTGATTTCTTCATAAGCCCCGGCATCAGCGAAGAGTTATGCGACATAGCGTGCCTAAAAAAACTAGTTTATCTGCCAGGTGTTCAAACCCCTACGGAAATCATGTTGGCATTATCTTACAACTTTAATCGATTAAAGTATTTCCCTGCTCAGCCTAATGGTATAGAAAGGATTTCTGCACTATACGGTCCTTTTCCACACGTTAAATTTTGCCCCACAGGCGGGATTGAGTTTACTAATATGGGTGAATTTTTATCCCTAGAAAACACATTTTGTGTTGGTATGACTAGATTAATCACCACCGCTCAAATTAATGAGAATGATATTAATTCAATGCAGTGTAATATCGATAAGGTGAAAGCTATTCTTCAAGGATGATCGCTTGTTATTTTAATTGCCAGCATGCTGTTATGATAAAGGCCCCCTAATGATACCTCGGAAGATTACTTAATGCTTTATCAATTAATTCGAGACTGTCAGTATTATCCTCACCTATTTGATTGCTCAATTCAGATAGAATACCAACAAAACCTGCATTAACTCCAAGCCCCTCTTGTAACAATGCATCCGTCCTATTCAAAAACCCATCCGAGAGGTTAACCAGCTCTTTTTCCTGAGTTTCGGTTAAATCCATGTTGAATATTGTAATCTCTGACTTCGTCATAAATTCTTGGGCGTAGCCAGAACATTGACGTAGCGCATCCTTGTAACGATTATCCGACTTACCCAATACCTCAATCATAGTGACCGTAAGTTGTTTAAGTAATAATCTTTCTTTACGTTCTACCAGGAGTTTTTCCAAAGTGATAATTTTTTGATTGCAACCTTGTAAAAGCACAGCAAGATTATCCCTAATAGCGCCTTGTTGATCGGGGCTGTTCACCGGCATGTCTTTCACCAGTAGGGAGATATGTTCAAAATTTAAGATACAACGCGTACCAAACTCGTAGAAGCGCCCACAATCTTTAAAGGTGTTTAATACTTTAGTTTCAAGTGCTTTCGGAAACCCACTTCGTTCATAATTATTGACRTCGTTTAGGCTACGCACTTGGATGCTGCAATTCACTTTGTATTCAGCCAAAGAATTAAACAATAATTGTACAAGTTCGTCGATATTATCGCACTCTAAGCACTTAATCATAAACTGCATATTGGTGCCTAAAACGCTCGATGCATTCATCGCCAAAAAGGCAGTATCATGGGCTTCAGTAAGATTATCGCGTAATTGCCGGTTTGCTTTAAAATGCCATATACATTTTTCTATTCTGGCCAGAATAATAGCGTCCGCTTGGTTGAGCCCAATAAAGTCATCGCAGGATTGCTCGAACCATTTGATCATCATTCCTGTGGTTTCGCTATCGGCGAAAACAACAACGGGGAATACCTTTAAATCATCATGGCTTTTCACTTGCGAGCAAATGTTTTCCGCAGTGCCGTTGGGAAGATCCGCTTTGATACACACAAGTGCTGCTTGATTCTTAATCAGAAGTTCACTAACAGCATCGAAATCAACCACTTTGATTATCTGATACTTCGATTGCAAGCACTTGCTTATATCGTTGCCTGTTTCGACGACTATTGCGGTTAAGTCCATGACTACAAAATCCGAGTTTTCGATCGAGTTTTCATTTTCCCTCTTACCAATCTGAGTATTAGCTTTAAGTTTTGCTTTTCTGAATAATATGTGGGTTCGTTAAGATGCGGTAGAGCACCCACTTCCCCTATTAAAGTAATAGTCTAAATCCTTATATCAGCCTAATTGGGGCCGCAAATTTCGAGCCTTATTCCATTTCTTGACTTGATAGATAATCTACCAAATCTACGGTTATGAGCCATAATCATCTAAGCGTTGTTGCTTCGGATTTGATTTTCTATCCACCTCTTTATTTTGGAGCTGCGTTTTGAGCTTAGCCCAATCCCCAAAACGAGAAGTCATTCATAATCCTCTGGGTACGCGAGGGTTTGAATTTGTTGAGTTTCATAGTATTTCCCCAGAGCCATTGGTTGAGCTTTTTACTGCGTTAGGGTTTAAAGCAGTTGCGAAGCATTCCTCTATCCCGATCACCTTGTATCAACAAGGACGGATTAATTTTGTCCTCAATGAATCTGCCGTAGGTTTTAGCGCTGAATTTTCGAAATTGCATGGTCCTTGTGCGTGTTCTATGGCGTTTCGAATGAAAGATGCTGAATATGCCTATCAACAAATAATCAAAAGTAATCCTGAATTAAAACACGATTTTTACAATAGCTTGGATGGTTTTCAAATGCCTGTCATAAAGGGCATCGGCGGCAGCAAGTTATACCTCACAGACGAGAAAAACAATCAAAGCCAATTTTTTGATCGAGCCATTGGATCGGCAAAGGCAGTCACTAGAGGGGCTGGTTTAACGTACATTGATCACCTCACTCATAACGTGCACCAAGGAGAAATGGATCGTTGGGCGGAGTTTTATCAAAAAACATTTAATTTTCAGCAGATTCGTTATTTCGATATTAAAGGCGATCGCACCGGTCTTGTCAGTAGAGCAATGGCTAGCCCCTGTGGCCATATTAAGATACCCATTAACGAATCCCAGGATGATCAATCACAAATCGAGGAATATTTACAACGCTACAATGGTGAGGGGATCCAACATATCGCGTTAGGCACTCGAGATATCTATAAATCCATCGAAATACTACGAGATCATGGCCTTACATTTTTAGAAGTGCCCGACGCTTATTATGACTCGTTGGAAAAACGCCTTCCTAATCATGGTGAGGACATCGCCCGTTTACAAAAACTCAAAATTTTAGTCGATGGTGATACGCAGTCGGGACAACCCAAATTATTACTGCAACTTTTTACTGATACGGTCATTGGCCCTATTTTCTTCGAAATAATTCAGCGTAAAGGGGATAAAGGGTTCGGCGAGGGTAATTTTCAAGCGTTATTTGATGCCATAGAGTTGGATCAAATTCGTAGGGGGGTCCTAAAAAAATGAATAATAAGGATGTTACCATCCCAAAGTCATCAGGGGTCCATTCTAAACAGGCGCACGCAGACTTTCCTGACCAAGGGGGATTCGAACGAGAAATGGGCCGCAGTGGTTTTTTTGGTCCGGCCACGCATTTGCATCATACTCACGCGCCTACGGGCTGGAGTAATTGGCAAGGCCCGCTACGACCCAGGGCATTTGACCTTACGAAATTAAAGAGCGTTGGCTCCTCGCCCTGGCATGCCCCGGCCTTATTAAAAAATTCTTTTTGTTGCATTCGATTCTGGCAACTAGAGGAAAATATGCCGTTTTTGGTCCGCAATGGTGACGGCGACGATTTACTTTTTATTCATCAAGGGAGCGGAACCCTTTATTGTGATTTTGGCCGTTTAACGATGGAACGTGGTGATTATCTATTGTTACCAAGGGGAACGTTATGGCGACTCGAAATCGACACCCCTATGGCAATCCTGATGATCGAAGCAACGGACAGTCAATATCAATTGCCCGATAAAGGTATTTTGGGACGTCATGCTATTTTTGACCCGGCAGTTTTGGAAAGTCCTGAAATTGACCAAGCATTTTTAGACCAACAAAAGGAAACACCGTGGGAAGTACAGATTAAACGCGGTGAACTATGGGCTACCGTTAGCTACCCTTACAACCCTTTAGATGCAATAGGATGGCACGGCGATCTCTATGCAGTGAAATTAAATTGCCGCGATATTCGTCCCATTATGAGTCATCGATATCATTTGCCACCGTCTGTTCACAGTACTTTTGTAGCACCAAGGTTTGTGGTGTGTACATTTGTTCCTCGGCCAGTTGAATCAGATCCTGGCGCTTTAAAGGTGCCTTTTTATCACAGTAATAACGATTATGATGAAGTGCTTTTTTATCATTCGGGGGATTTTTTTAGTCGCGACAACATCGACCCCGGCATGATGACATTTCACCCCAGCGGCTTTCCTCAT
Source organism: Moraxellaceae bacterium (assembly GCA_002401525.1). GTDB lineage: Bacteria > Pseudomonadota > Gammaproteobacteria > Pseudomonadales > UBA3067. The sequence goes on from NVTH01000027.1 coordinate 17,746, forward strand.
GGCCCTCACCCGAAAGCCTACCAGAAAGCCCAAACCAGTGAACATGCCACGGAAACCAATGAAATCGCGGTTATGATCGATACAAGAGATGCCTTGGAGGTTTGCGAGGAAAGTAGCCCGATCGAAAACAGGGAATACGTCAACAGCTGGAAACCGCCGATTTAGCTGCCTGGCAATGTTTCTTTATCGAGGCCATCTAACATAGCGGCCTACTAATGTTTCTATAGACGCAAGGAACGCGTATGAAATTTGCCAGTTTAAAATCTCAAAAGCCTGACGGCCGACCGGTTCTCGTAAGCAAAAATTTACAACTGGCCGTAGACATTAGTCACGTTGGCGCTTCTTTACAGGGACTGTTGGAACAATGGAGTGATCTACGTCCTGAGCTTGAAGGGCTTTACGCTGAATTAAATAATAATTCCTTAAGCAATGCTTTTCAATTCGACCAAAGCGCTGCACTTTCTCCATTGCCTCGAGCATACCAATGGGCGGATGGTAGTGCCTATGTCAATCATGTTGAGTTGGTGCGAAAAGCCCGCGGCGCCGAAATGCCCAAAGAGTTTTGGACCGACCCTTTAATGTACCAAGGCGGTAGCGATGATTTTCTTGGCCCTCACCAAGACATTGAGGTAGCGGATGAGTCCTGGGGCATCGACTTCGAAGCCGAGATTGCGGTAATTACCCATGACGTTTCGATAGCAAGTGATGCTAAAAGCTGTAAAGATTCAATGAGTCTTTTTATGCTCGTGAATGACGTATCGTTGCGTAATCTTATCCCTCAGGAGTTAGCCAAAGGGTTCGGCTTTTTTCACAGTAAACCTTCTTCTGCGTTTTCTCCGGTTGCAGTCACAGCAGACGAATTGCACGATGCCTGGGATGGAGAACGCCTACATCTACCCTTGATTAGTAAGCTTAATAATGAGTTATTTGGCGAGCCCAATGCTGGCGATGACATGGTGTTTAGTTTCCCTCAGTTGATCGCTCACGCAGCAAAAACAAGAAATCTCCGATGTGGCACGATCATTGGTTCTGGCACCGTTTCTAATATAGATCGCAGCCGTGGTTCGTCATGTTTAGCAGAAAAGAGAATGCTGGAAAAGATAGAACAGGGCGAAATTAAAACACCGTTTATGAAATACGGAGACAATATTAAAATTGAAATGTTAAACGCTGAGGGGCAATCAATATTTGGCACCATAGACCAAAATGTAGTCCCGGCAGTGTAAATCTGCCTTTATTAAAAACCTACGACCAAAGGGAAATGTTAGGCAATTGAACGGTAGACAAATTACATTCACGCCAATCAATGGATCACCTATTAAATGATACCTATTCACTATGCTTACACTCTATGATTACTTTCGATCCTCGGCTTCTTACCGAGTTCGTATCGCTTTAAATTTAAAGGGCGTTGCCTATGAAAAAAGCCAAGTTCACTTAGTGAATAACGGTGGCGAGCAGAATAGTCAACGTTACCGTCGTATCAATCCTCAGGGACTGGTCCCCTCGATTGAGGAGGCTGGTCATAACGAGCCCTTTATACTGCATCAATCTTTGGCGATTATTGAATACCTTGATGAAAAATATCCCACGCCAAATTTAATGCCTGAAGATCTTCAAGCTAAATCCTTAGTGAGAAGTTTTGCCTACAAAATATGCTGTGACATACACCCACTTAATAATTTACGTGTTTTAAACTATTTAGAAAACGATCTTGGCATTGAGGAAGAACAAAAGCTTCAGTGGTACGACCATTGGGTCGAAGAAGGTCTTTTGGCTTTGGAGGCTCAATTAAAAACGATTAGGCCATTAAAATTTTGCTTTGGAGATACCCCCTCCATCGCGGACCTATGTTTGATTCCTCAGGTGTACAACGCCAAGCGTTTTCATATCGACCTCTCAGAATATAAAAGAATAGTCAGTGTCTATGATCGCTGTATGGATTTAGAGGCTTTTTATAACGCCAGACCGGAAGAAACTACTTCTTAGGATGATGTAACGCTGAATAATAAAACCAACCTACCTACTGCCAAACCTTTACATACGCCCTTAAACGGACCAAGAATTTAGGCTCGAATCTATGGGTAAGCGCCATAACGGAGGCATAGAGATAGTGTCTTAATGCGCCAGTGCAATTAGTTTGCTAACCGAACGAGATCAGTTAACTATCACATTTCTACTAATCAGGTGAAATTAGGCCTTTATTTTGATGTTATTGGTCTTTTTAGGCCGTTCGCGCCACTCTTTATGTCGTATAATCCAATGGTATCAGCTGGAAATATATAGCCTTATATGCTGGAATACTCTCTAGTCACAGGATGTGCAAATAAAATAATCAAGGATCTACATAATAGTAAAAAAATGGATAATAACAATGCAGTCTTTCTCAATTTTTAACCGAGTTTATCGAGCCTTCAGCACTCTATTCGTGATCGTTGTGGGGCTAGTTGCAGGACAAGCCTATGCCTCTCCGGAGATGATTGGTGAGCTCTCAGAAACTAGAGCGATGCAAGTCATAATAATCAAAGGGGAGAAAATTCCTACGCTGCTGAATCAGGCCTCTGACGATTATTCCATCATGGCTGTTTCTGGTGACAAACTAACGGCCATTCCTTTTCAGTTTGATGATTGGAATGAACGCGGTTTTCCTTACGTTCCAGGTGGAACCTTAAAAATAGACGGCGTAGAAGGCATTATTGAACCTCAAGACGAGCTTGTGTTTATGCTTAGGGATTTGGGACCTCAAGCCGATGATGTGCTCAAGAATTTAGAGGAAGGCAGCTTGCTAGCTGAGTTGGCTTTTGTGGAAGATGGCGTTGAACGCTACGCCTATATTGTTAAGGGCAATAGTCAACGCAGTGATAAAAAATACACCTACTATAACATCGAAACAGGCTTGCTTAAAACTACAAAATACAGTCTGCAAACAGACCCAGACAATTTATTGGTGTGGTCTGACATGCTTTATGAAGGCTACGAAGGCGGCACTAAAACAATTCTGGACACTATGAAATTACGTGTGAAAGCTAGGTTAGGCTTTATTAAAGCCACCATTAGCAATAATTTAATTCCTAGTGAAGTGGTGGCCGTTAAAAATGGACCGGTAAGAAGCCTGATTGCACTCGACGCCTCTATTTCTATCTTTGGAGTTGCTCTAGCTGACGCCGGTGCAAGTGTTACCATGACCGATCAAACACTTCAGTTTCCGGTGTACTTAACCATTCCTAAAGCTGCGTCTATTCTGAGCAATTTATTACTTGAGGTTTCTTTAGACTTCAACGATATGCCTGACGCAAAAGTGCGAACCGAACTTGGTCCTAAAGAACCTATTCTTGCGGGTAACGAAGATAAAGGGGGTAATCCTGAAGATTACAATATTGATCTTGAACACAGCTGGTTGTCATTAAGCACGGAGAAAGATTGGGACATTATTGCATTTTTTAGCGGTAAAACTGGTTTTAAACCGACTTTAAATGCGTTGTATAAGGACTCGCGTTACAACGAAAAAGCAGATAGCCCAGAACGATTTGAAGGGTCTGCTCCCCACGTAGGTTATTTAGTAGAAGATATTGTTTACGGCGAATCCATAGTCATCGGAATAGATCTTTTCTTTGATGATGCTTTTTGGTCTAAAGATGGTTTGGAAAATTCAGTACACATGCTGAGAAACCCTATGCCTTTAAGTGTAAATATCATTTAATTTGAATTATAAATACCATTAAAAAAGCGGCTTCAGAGTTCAATCTGAAGCCGCTTTTTCATAGCTGGCGAAGTTGCAAATGACTGTGTTGTAAATGACTGTGTTGTAATGACAGTGCTTTTTAGAATTTACCTAGATCCAGTTAATGTAACCCTTGCCTCGACTGATTAAGACCTTCCCAGAAAGCTTCCACACCATCTAACATCTCATTGCCGTATTTCAAAAAGCTGTCTTCATCCACGGTATTAGTAAAATAGTACTCTTCAATTTCTTGTTGGGTATGGTGTGCATGATTGGCTTCCAATTTACTGTGCCAGGTGAAAAATGCCAAAGGGAAATCTTCTATTTTATTTTTCTCTTTAAAGCTCGCTAATCCGCTTACGAGCTCATCCCAAAAACCAGCGGCTGCCCAGTTTTCGACGGCATAAGACGCCGCAGAAGCAATACTGTATTGTTCGCTTCCGTAAAGCCGAATCAATTCATCGCAAAAATATAATGTTTTGGTATCTCCGTGACAGCGGCGCCCCATGTCGTGAAATTCGAGGTCTAGTTTTTGGGCTAGACTGACCAACCATTCAAAATGAGCTGCTTTAAAACGAAAAGAACCGCCATCCACGGTGCCCTCTATGCCCACGATTTCAGCGCCATCCATCCCGTCAAGCATTGCCGATGCTTCATCATCCTTTGCGTCGGGGCTGTTGTTTTTTGTGTTAACGCTGCCTTGGTTGTTAAAAATCACCCCAATCTCATTGGCTAAAATTTCTTTTGATGCTCGCATTTCTTCTAACGTTTCGGCATTGAGCATTTTATGCAATTGCGCAATTAAAAATTGATTAGAAAACACTGAGAATTGGATTAAAAAATGTTTTACTTGATCCGAATTAATGTTTCCTTCTTCGAACCACTTTGTATAAGCGTTGTGAGTAATCACTCGGTGATTGAGTAATTCTAGGTTTATCCGTTCTTGAAAACGTAAAAAGGGTGCGGCTCTGTCGGGGTTAAATTCACCCGCGATAATCTTACGTAAAGTGATTGACGTCAGTCCTTCAATATTATTTTCAACCGCGTACTGTTGTTCGGGGCTTTGAGATGTCGGTATTGATTGATTGGAATTTTGAACCTCACTCTTAGTTTTACCTCTGAGTCCATCCGTGTTCATGGGCGCCCTCCTCGCAGATCTAGTTTCTCATTGATCAGTTTAGTCAGGGAGCGCCTGGTTTACAAAGTGCTGGCTAAAATTTACACAACACTCACAACACACCTTGCCAAAAATCTTTTTGCCCACTAAAAACGTCCATTTTTAATGTTGTTTCTTGATCAAACACCATTGTAACCGGTTGTTTTTGAGAATAAGTCGGCCAATCAATAAGTTGTTCATCGGTCGGCACGCCTTTTTTCGCGAAGGCCAGCCATGCATTTTGAACTGTTTCTGAAAGTACCACTGCATCATCCCCTCCACCGCAGAATATTTTGCCGTAGCCACTGTTCACCGTGCCAAATACGAAAGGAATGTCCATGCCATGGCAAGCCCCAAACATGCCCTTATCCCAAGCAAACAAGAAGTGATAAGTGTTATCCGTAAAGGCTTGTCGAGCTTCCATGATTCTTAACGAAGGAATCGAAAAGGTACGATCGGTTTCGAAATCACTGTACAAACCCAATAGATCTTTCGCTGAAGAAGCAGGCTTTTTAATGGCTTTATAATGTTCATAAGCTTCTAGCCCCGAGCCGGGTAAGCTCCTTTCAAATACCTTGATAATCCCCGCCTCATCCACCTCTTTGTATTTACCGTCATAAAGGGACTTGCCGGCAGATAATTTTAGAAATAACTCCCATTCTCGCGTGGTAGTGCCAATGATAAGTGGGACGTTGGCACCCACACCCTTTTTAATCAGCTCTATGGGCGCCWCTGGAAGCACGTCATCGCCAAACATTGGGATTAGAGTCATTCCGTAAAGGGGCATAGGACGCTGATGGTCACCACGATTTACAAGTAGGTTGCCACAAGCGCGCTGTGCTTTGAGTATGTTTTTGGCGTCGACTGACCACAAGCGATCGATATCCCGAGGACCAATTTCTAACGCGTGAAGGATTGTGTTGGCGGTTTTATTGGCTTCTTCTTGCTTTAAAACGTGATCAGCACTGCCACTTTGTACAATCGCTTTATGAAACAAACCTTCCGCTAATGGGGATGCAAGCAAGCAGGCGACTGACATTCCCCCTGCAGATTCTCCGAAAAGCGTAATATTATTCGCATCGCCTCCAAAGGCTTGAATATTATTCTTAATCCACTGTAAACCTAATATCTGATCCCTCAAGCCGAGATTGGTATCCGCTTTACCTCCGCTCAACTCGTTGAAATGCGCGAAACCAAGCACTCCTAAACGGTAATTGACGTTGACTACGATAACGCCCCCGCGTTTAGCGAGCGCATGGCCATCGTATTGGGCCATCGAACCGGCGCCACTGGTAAAACTACCGCCATGTAGCCAAACCATGACAGGTAAATTGGCTTCCTCTAGATCGGGGGCCCAAACATTCAGACTTAGGCAATCTTCACTGGCCGTGGAGATTGGGTTCATTGGATTAATGTCTTGAACAGAGGCATCCCCAAACTGACACGCATTAAACGTGCCTGACCAAGGTTTAATCGCGAGAGGCTTTTTAAACCTAAGTTTGCCTACAGGCGGGACCGCAAACGGGATTCCTTTAAAATGAATGACTTGATCTTTCACAATGCCTTCAATGTGACCGCTTTGAGTTTGAACTATCGTAGCCATCTTTTTTTACTAGCCTTTGATTGAGTGATTTTTTTGCCCTTAAACGTATTCTATCTAAGTGCTTACGTCCAGCGCTCGAAAGTGCTGCAACATGGCCGGGCGAACGGTACTTCTTTGAAAATTTAGAGCTTGATAGAAGAATTTAGTGGGGCTGAGGATGGTTAAAGACCCGTTTATTTTAAGGACTGGAAATCCGAAGTCTTCAGCCGATAAATTAGTTAAATGCCCTAATCTCGGAATTTGTCATGGCTGTAACTCCTCCCGCTAACCCTAGTTCATCACTCCATGGAAAAGTTAAAGTAAATTCTTTAATTATTAAACAACAATTTGAAATTAAAGAAAATAATATATCAATTAAACAAAAGAGTAACCCGCTAAACGCGGTCAGCGAGCCGTTAAAATTGATTTATCAGGCGGCTATTGATGAGCTGAATGAGCGATTAGCGCCCTATCTTGGTGAGGATGCGCTTCAGAAAGGGCTAGGGGCGAATATTGATGTTTCTCCTGAAGCCACCGCACACCGAATCGTTTCTTTATCAACCTCAATGCTTTCTCGTTTTATGGACAGTAATCCGCAAATGGAAGACCAGGCAGCGAAAGAGAAGTTTGTGTCCATTATTCGAGACGGAGTAATGCAAGGTTTCTCAGAAGCTCGGGAGATTTTAAAGGGGCTGCAGGTATTGGAAGGTGATATTGCAGCAAATATCGATAAAACATTTGAACTGGTCCAAAAAGGCTTGGATAATTTTCTTTCTCCCTCTGAGATAGCTGAAGAGTAAGCTGTAAAATGCAGTACTACTCATGAAATAAACTCTATAGCTCTAAAAACAATCCACAAATCCCCGAATTTAGAATCGCGACTGCACTGAAATGACGTCTTAGAATGGACACTTCTGTCCGCCCCTAAGATGGGTCGTCGTAGTCTTTCTCTATCTGGTATAAAATCGTAGAATTCCCTTAATTTTATAGCGTTTGTATTCTTATATATTTGCATCAGATTAAATAAAAAAGAATGCTCAAAGGTGTAGTGTAGATAAAAAAACAGCTATTATACGCACTCTGATGTTGTCGCGTGCCTAGTAATTAAAAAGAGCGATGGATGAGCAAACGGTTTTTCAAAAGTACTCTCTTTTGGGCTTTCTCAGTCGTGCTTATGCTTGGCTCCAACTCAACATTTGCAGATTATGCAGTTGTAATCCCTAAACACTCCCCTTCAATTGATGAAATTGCAAGCCAAATTGCCACCGCTCTCCCAGATCATAAAGGGATTGTTTTAGACAAGGCTGAATTCAAACGCATCTATAAAGGCCAGTTTAATCTAATCGTCACGATTGGGAAGGATGTCTTAGAGGCCGTCAATAATGAAGCGACACTCAACGACGTTCCCGTTTTAAGTGCATTTACCCCCCGGCAGAGCTTTCAATTACGCGACCATCGAGCGGCAATATTCAACGACATCAACCTATCCATTCAAATTAAACTCATTAAAAAGTTGCTCCCCAAAACCACTCCGCGGATCGGGATTTTTTACCCACAAAGTTCTGTGTTTTTTAAAAAACAAATTAATTTAGTGAGCCGCA
>NVTH01000028.1 GCA_002401525.1 Moraxellaceae bacterium
GATATTATTAATGAAAAATTTATTCCAATTTATGTGGATGCAGATCAGCGCCAAGATTTAACAAGACAATACCTAGAAGGTGGTTGGCCATCAAAGGCTCGGTCTACAAAATCAGCAGGCGCCAAGTAAGTTCCACGAGCCAGGGCCGCGCATGAGACACCAAACAACAATAAAACGATCCACAAGTACTTCATATAAATTACAAACGCAAAAAACGGGGAAACCTTCTCCCCGTTATACACTAACAATGTTGTACCGCAGAATCCTTCCTACCACCATGGCCCTGCGACCATACAACGATCTACTTCGCCGTCTCTCGACAACCCGAAACAAACAATCAGCAATCCTATGCATAAATAGGCTTAAAACTGGTAACCAACCCCAAGATTAAACCCATCGGCATTACCCGCGTCACCATTTTGTAGCTGAATGTCCGCTTTAATCACAACGTCTTCGTGAGGCCAATAATTCACGCCAATATCAGCCTGTGTCTTAGTTTCTTCGTCGTCCACTTCCCAAGCATTAAATCGCGCGAATGCACCGTAGGCATCCGATATTTTATAGCTGCCTTCAAGATAATAACCCATCTGCTCATCTTTCATTGCACCGTCATTAGTCAATGACTCTTTATCACCATCAATATCCCAACGAGCATAAAGCGCCTTCAACGTCGTAGGACCACTCTGATAAATACCGTGCATTTCTAACAAAACTGCCTCTTCGACGCCCCCATCCACTTGATCCAGATCTTCTTGTACTTGAAGACTAGCCGAGAGCTCAAGGCCCGCTACACCGGTAAATTTCAACCGCCCCGTCAACGCTTTATTATCTGCATTGGATTTGGATGATTTTTGTCGTCCTTTCCGAATATTAACGACTACGTATTCATCTTCATTATCGTCTTCCGCGGTTGGGAGAGCCAACCCAGTATGATAGGCCACAGCGTAACTAAAACCCTGCTCGCCAATTAAACCTGACAGCATTGCACCAGATTCCCACCACGTGGCCGGGATAATATTTTTCTCTACAGGGTTACGTTCAACCCCATAAAATGTGGGCGGCTCGTGGGTTTCATTAATAATCCCCACAGGCACCAGAAACAGACCCGCAGTCAATGCTAAATTGGGTTTTAAATCGATTTCTATATAGGCTTGTTCTAGCTCAACCTCACCACTCTTGCCTTCTCCGGCGATCGAGTGCTCTAGCTCGACTTCAGAAAAAAATCGTACCGTATCACTAAACTCATGGTCCAAAAACAATACAAAACGATGAAAGTCGACGGTTTCTCGTTGCTTGTCACTCTTTGGCGTGTCTATGTTGTTATAGTGAAGTTCACCGTAGCCGCCGATTGCTGTGGATTCCCCTGCATTCACCAGTGCTGTGGCAAAAACTACCCCTGAAACTACCCCTGAAACTATCCCAAAACGCCCAAACTTCATAAACCCTCGCTCCCGGCAAAAACTATTGATCAAAAAACTGCTGCCCATTCTAAATAGAAGTGATTCTCATTTCGAAGTAGGCGAGTATACGCACACCCCATCTAAATAACAATCATTCTCATTCGCAAATAGAATAGCACAAATCAAACGTCCTAGGAGGGTAGAGGGAATAGCCAATGAATAATGAAGGTAGAGCCTATATTTAAGAGTGACAAAACGTGTAAACAAGCTCCAGCCGACAATACGAAGTATGAATCAAGTAATAAACGACTCGTCTAAATACTTCGTCAGGTGCTTGCTGCAAATAAATTTCAATATGCCGCAATCATTTCACGCGTCCATCAAAAACTCTTCAAGCACGAGGCTAAACTGCTCATGCTTTTCAAAATGAACAAAATGCCCGGCACCCGGCACACTGACTTTCTTAGTCTTGGCGTGAGGGTAACTTTTTTCACCGCCATCAAACACTTCGATACCAATGCAGGCATCGTTTTCACCCACCACCATTAAACAAGGCACGGGCCGCTTTTTGAGCAGCAAATTCATCTGCCGAATGGGCTGACTGCCGCCTCGAAAAATATACAGGGGATTAAACATATGACGATAATAGCTAATGCCATTGGCCAAGGCATCGCCCTGCTTCAGCAGTTCTACCGTCTCTTCACAATGAGTATTCGGATAATCTAGATCGGGTGACCAGCGCTCCCAAAGCTCGCGGATGTAATCCAATCCATCGTTTTGAATCTTGGTGATTACTTTCGGCAGCTGAAAATAGGCCATATAACGAGACCGGTAAAGCTGGCGAAAACTAACATTCTTAAGAAACGCCGCCATCGGAGGCACAGCCCCGATAACTAACTTTTCAATTTTATAGGGCTCCTGACCGCGTTCATCGCTGAGTGCAGTCAACAGCTGCGCCACAATAGAGCCCCAATCATGACCGTAAACAACAATAGATTCGTCTTTTACAAGTTCCCTCAGCCAATCGTCCAGCATATTGGCGATTGCCAACATTGAGCTACTGCCGCCACTGGGCAAACTTGTGTCCCCATAACCCGGCATAAAAGGCACCAGACAACGGTAGCCTTTGGCTTTGAAGTAATTCACCTGATCTTGAAAGGAGTGTGGCGTATCCGGAAAACCGTGTAAAAATAAAAGAATCGGCCCCTGCCCTAGATCAAAATATGCCACCTGACCTGAAGCCATTGTTTTCAAATGTACTTTTTCGTCTTTCATGATTTTATTCCACGCCACTTTTATCAGTGCGACCTATCATAATCCCCTAAAATCACAATGCAATAGCCCATTATTGTCACTGTCTTTATAACGGCCCTTTAAAGGCGACACTTTAGGACGGCTTCATTCGCTTAAGAACATTGGTTTTTGTGATTAAGTTTGCTATCGTCGCGAACATTCAATCCGTCTATGATTGCCATCAAAAGCACAATAACGCGGCAGCTGGCCAGTATCTAACGGTAACAGTTAACTTCGAAATGGCTTCAAAGCTATCCCATACAGTTGCAATTGCATCCTAGGAATAGTCACTCAAATAGTAGAAAGTAACGCTGTTCAAGGACTGCGGTCCCATCCACTGTTCGAGAAAATTATTACCACAGAATACTGTTTAAAAATCGCCTATAAGAAGCTGTTTTAAATTAATTTATTAGATTTATCATACAATACGAGATTAGCTAGGCTTAGCCTAATCCCAATCATCCAATTGAAACAACTAGAGACCATAATAATAAGGAGTCTTCAAACGTGAATAGCCCAGAAACTATTGCTGTAGATAACGCTACAAAAACATCCCCACCAAGCAACCCTTTGCAGCCAATACTGGACAAGCAAAAGGCCGCTTTTCTTAAAAAGGGCTTCACTTCCCATAAAGAACGTATCGAAGCGCTTAACAAGCTTAAAAAATCCATTGGCGTACACAAAGAAGCGCTTATCGAAGCCGTACTGGCTGATTTCGGTCACCGCTCCGCGACCGAAGCTTGGATTACCGAAATAGTCACGGTCCTACAAGAAATTCAAGGCGCTAAACGCCATCTGAAAAAATGGATGAAACCCGCCAATCCAGGCCGCAGCATGAATGCTGGTTTTGCCAAAAGCCGAATCGTTTATCAACCCAAAGGGGTTATCGGCATCATGGGCGCCTGGAACTACCCTGCGTTATTAGTGTTATCGCCTTTAATTGGCGTTATCGCAGCGGGTAATCACGCCATGATTAAGCCGCCCGAAATGACTCCTCGTACTGCGGAAGTTGTGAAGAAAATCATCGAAGACGCTTTCATCGAAGAATACGTCACCGTGATTACCGGCGACATGGAAGCTGCAGTTAACTTCTCTAACCTTGCCTTCGATCACATCATCTTCACTGGCGGCACCGAAATTGGCCGTAAGGTCATGCAAGCAGCAGCGGCAAACTTAACCCCGGTTACCTTAGAGCTTGGCGGAAAATCACCCGTCATCATCGACGACAGCTACCCCATCAAAACAGCGGTCGAACGAATCCTGATGGGTAAGTTCATGAACTCCGGGCAAACCTGTATCGCGCCAGATTACATCCTTATCTCTGAAGCACGCCAACAAGAGCTTGTTGATACATTGCAATCTGAGCTTTCCAAGCGTTACCCTTCCATCGTGAACAACAAAGACCTGACGTGGATCATCAACGAACGCCATTACCAACGTATCAATAATTTGATCCAAGACGCGGAAAGCAAGGGCGCTACCGTGTTGCAGATCAACCCTAAAGGCGAAACCCTTCCAGAAGACAGCCGAGCGATTCCTCCCACACTAGTCATTAATGTCACTGACGACATGAAGATTATGCAAGAAGAAATCTTCGGCCCAGTATTGCCTATCATGGCGGTTAAAAGCACTGAGGAAGCGACTCAGTACGTCAACAGCCATGCTCGTCCATTGGCGCTTTACTACTTCGATAAAAACAAAAAGCGTGCTGAGCACGTCATCAACAACACCATTTCTGGTGGTGCTTGCGTGAACGAAACCATGCTTCACTTCGCCAATGAAAACCTACCTTTTGGTGGCATTGGTCCTAGTGGACTAGGTGCTTATCATGGCTACAACGGCTTTTTAGAGTTTTCCCATAAAAAAGGCGTGATCTACCAAGGCGTATTTTCTCCAGCGAAATTTATGCGCCCTCCGTATCCGTCAGTGGTTGAAACGATCTTGAAGAAAGTAGCGGGATTTTTAAGCTAAGATTGATTAGCGTTTAAATCAAAATGAAAAAGGGGGCTAGAGCCCTCTTTTTTATTGGATTCCAAATAGCCCCATTTTCAATTTCCCGCCTTAAAATTTGCCGCTATTATGAGCAAGCTCACCTCTATTTAGTCCCGCTTTACAGAATTAGATGCATAGAACGGATGTTACATAATGAATCAACTACCCACTTCCAATTTGGCCTCATATGTTTTACTGTTCGCACCCTTCTAGTGCAGAGAGCCTCGATAATCGGGTTACCCACGCCCACCCCAGCGTCAAAATTAAATTATAAGCTTATATAACAAGCGCTTATAATTATTTTCCCATCACCTCCACAATTGGCACGATAACCGCTATAGAGAGTGCTTACAGTTTGATAATTGCTGCGATTATTTCGTTGCAGAACGACCAACAGTTGTTAAGCCATCGCTTACGACTAAGAAATAAAGCTAGGAAATTAGTGAATGAATGACGACCGAATACATTTATTGAACCTAAAAGATCCCAAAATCAGCACCTTGCATTTGACCTGGTTTGCATTCTTCATCACTTTTTTCATGTGGTTTTGTCACGCATCCTTAATGCCCTATATCGTCGAAACTTTTGGCCTCAGTACTGCTGAAGCAAAAGCACTGCTTTTTCTTAACGTGGCTCTCACCATTCCTGCCAGAGTATGGGTCGGCGCGTTAGTGGATAAATTTGGTCCCCGAGTAATGTTCAGCGCCATCTTGGTGATTTCCGGCATTATTTGCCTGTGCTTTGCAATGGCTCAGAATTACCAACAACTCGCCGCAGCACGGTTTCTTCTCGGCTTCGCCGGTGCGGGATTTGTAGTAGGCATCCGCCTCGTCACCGAATGGTTTCCTGTGAAACAAGCCGGTGCCGCTCAAGGTATTTACGGAGGGTGGGGCAATTTCGGCGCCGCCATTGCCAATTTTACGCTACCCGCCCTCGCCGGCATTCTCGCTTATTACGTCACCGATGGATGGCGTGCGGCAGTGGCTACCGCTGGCATTATTTCAATCCTTTACGCGGGCGTGTTTTACAAGTTCGTTCGAAACACGCCTCAGGGTGCCACCTACTTCTCACCCAAAAAACTCGGGCCCATGGAGGTCACCAGCAAGGGTGACTTTATTCTCTATATTATTATGACCATGCCCATCTTTATCGCCATGGCAATTATTTGCTGGCGACTATCGCCCGCTGGCGTGGCGCTTTTATCAGAAACCACCACTTACTTAGTCATGGCCGGGCTCGGTGCTTGGTTTGTGATGAGTACAATCAACAGCTACCGCTTCAATAAAGATAATTTAAAAAATGGTGTCTTAGAATTACACCGCTACAAATTCAAGCAGGTTGCACTGCTTGATTTGGCCTACATGGTGACCTTCGGTTCCGAAGTGGCTGTGGTTTCCATGTTCCCTCTGCTATTCACCACCGAATACGGTTACAGCCCTTCCAAAGCAGCGCTTTTAGCCGGWTTTTTTATGGCCATGAACCTCGTAGCTCGACCMGCWGGCGGTTACTTTAGTGACAAGCTAGGCCGTAAAAACACCTTGTTRWTGACGGTTATTCTTTCMGCMTTTGGCTACYTAGGGCTTAGTTTGATTACACCGGAATGGAAYTTCTGGACCATCTCTATAGTCGTGGTGTTTTGCTCKTTCTTCGTACAAGCGGGCGCTGGTGCTACGTTTGGCGTWGTCCCTACTATYAAGCGTCGCTTGACAGGGCAAATTGCTGGCATGACTGGCTCCTACGGTAACGTCGGCGCTGCTGGATTCCTGTTGGTGAATTCATTCTATTCCTCCACCGTATTCTTCACCGTAATTTGCCTATCTTGTGCAGCGGTCTTTGTGATGATTTACTTCTTCCTGGACGAGCCCAAAGGTAAAATTGCCGAAATCATGCCCGACGGATCAGTTCAATTAATTGATGTGTCTTAAAGCGATGCCTCTTAAATTAATAGCTCAATATTAGAGAACCGGTGGGCGCTATAAATCCTCTATTCGATTTAAAGCGCCCATTGATTTTGCTCGTTGAATCGCCCTAAAAATAACAATATGCTTAAGGGCATCATGGCATCCCATAAACGCTATTGAGTAAGCATTATAAGTGAGCGGCCCTATGACAGGACCGCCTTCGCCATCTAACCTTCACTAGCAAGGTTCCTCTGTGCGGGTACATCACTCAAGTACTGCACAAATTCAACTTCGAAACCCGCCGGGTCGACAAAATAAACGTTTCTTCGATACCGCTCGCTTGCGCCTTCGTGATTGACAATAAAACCCGCTTCAGCCAATCGAGCAATGATTAAAGCAGCTCAAAAAATGGGCATTAGTCTTGAGAATATTAAACAGGCATTTGCCACACTACCCAATAAACGCACTCCAACCACCAAGGACTGGGAAAAGTTGTCCGGTTATTGGCAAGAAGAACTCAACGCACGCATCGCCTATTTGGAACGTTTGCGAGACCACCTCACAAGATGCATTGGCTGCGGCTGCCTTTCAATGAAGGCTTGTCCCATTTACAACGCAGAGGACAAAGTCGCGGCGGAAGGAAATGGGCCGGTGCTGCTGGAACGTGACAGCAAGCTGAAAAGTAATTAGGCTAAATGAGAATACAGCGATCATCAATCATCGACCAGCAAGCATCAATGAAAAAGTTCAATGAAGTTATTTAAAATATTTTTATTAATAGTCTCGATCACCAGTGCTATTTCTGCTCTTGGAGCGATTTACAAATATAAAGACGAATCTGGCAAATGGATTTTTAGCGACAAAAAGCCAAGCAATACAATTGAAACTGAAGAGTTGCATTTTAAAACCAGCAAAAAAGAAATTACTCAACTCACCGTTTACACCGAAAAAGAGCACGCAAAGATTGTACTGAAAGTTAAAAACCCGTTTTATGCACCCGTCGAAGTGGAAATACAGTCCTCAATTTTTAAGGCATCCCCACACAAACTTATCGTTCCTGCAGCCACCACTCTTACCCTTTACGAAAGCGACACCGAAATCCCTAAGTACCGTTACCGATCAGTGCTAGGCTCCCCCAATGCAAAGGAAGACAGATACCGCTATCAAACACCGGTAGTCTCCTACAAAGATCACCGAATCACTCAATCATTTAACGGCAATTTCTCCCACACCCGCAGACCCAATAAATACGCAGTGGACATTGCGATGCCAGTAGGCACCTATATTGGCGCATCCCGAGCGGGAACCGTTATTGCAGTCAAAGACGATTACCCCATGGCAGGCACCACCCAATACTTTCTTGATAAGGCCAATTACGTCAGCGTTCTTCACGAAGACGGCACTTACGCGATCTACGCCCATATTTTGCTGGGATCTTCCATGGTAAAACCAGGCGATACAGTTAAAGCAGGTGATAAACTGGCTCGCTCGGGTTCATCTGGTTTTTCCACCGGCCCACACCTGCATTTTGTTATTCGTAAAAATGAGGGCTTTAGGACTAGATCGGTTAGATTTGTTTTTGCAGACAAAAAAGGCGGCTCTTACACCCCTAAGAGAGGAATGAGATTGGATGGGGTGCACGATACTCGCCGTAAATAGGCCCCGTAGCGGCTACATGATATGCATTTTTAAGATTGATTCAAAAAAGAAAAATAAGAGGCAAACATTGTTTAATAAATCAACCTGTTAAAAATCAAAATAAAAACGTTTCAGTCCCAAAAATCCAAAACAAAAAAAATCCTCCTAGACCGAAGGCCTAGGAGGATTCGAATATTAAATATTAATCACTAGTCAGGGTCAACCAACACAGTAATTTCTGAGTCATAAGCACCGGCTGGCGCACCGCTTAAATCAGCGTCAGTTAAAACCACTTGAATGTTAGCGTTATCAGTACCGCCACAATTGGTAGCCGCGATATTAGCAGAAGCAGCCGCTTGAGTGGCTGGCGTATTGTAAGTCATCAACGCGTTTCCTGTTGGGCTAATATTGGCGATAAACCGGACTGCCATCGGAATTTCTGTAGTATCCGCAGCATTCTCAACCGCAAAACCAGAAGACATTGCAGAGTTATCGGTAAACGTTATTTTGTAGCTGCCGTCTCCATTATGATAAATACACATAGAGTTATTAGCATCAAGATCACCAGTACCGGACCAGCTACCAAAAGAAAATGTATCCATCCCACTGATCTGAAATTTCTCATCGATTGTTAGACTCACATCAGAAGTACCTGTTGAAGTTGCCCCTAAGGTTCCATCGGCAGTCGCTGCAAAGACCAAACTTGAACTAGCAAATAATGAAGCTGCAATAGCAATTTTGAATATATTTTTCATTGTTAATATAACCTTTATTGTAATTTATTTTGATTCATCATTTACCGACCAGGAAAATGAACAAGACTAAAGACTTACTCTTGGTGTTGCACGCCCCATGCCATAATCTGATAAATACGAGCGTCAATTTTTTAAAACAACAAAAGAGCAACAATAGCCCATTGAAAAAAATGAGATATTAAAAAAATATCAGTTTCAATTCGTTACAACACTTGAAACAAAACAACTTGCTTAATATTCCTGATTAGAATATCCCGCAAATTAATTTTTTGAATATGCAACTTACTTTTCTAATAATAGAAATAATTATCCGATTTTTTTCATTCTGAAAGAATTTTTTATATTCTTACTAGGACTAACCTGCTCTTCGTCGACAAACTAGATTGGCGCTTTATCAGTGTAATATTTATTGGCGGATCGACTCCCTAAACCGACAAATTTTTCACGCCGACAAAACAGTGACAGACACTTAAAACTGGGGCCCTAGCTTACCGATAGAAGCAACGCTATTCTTCCAACATACCCACACATTAGAAAACAAGCTTTGCCCAACAAACAATTCTCAATAAATAATGTCCAAATCGTCTTTAGTTCGGGTTATTTTATTAATGTCGAGTCTAAGCATTCAAAGTGCCTTCTCTGCCAATGTCCGTCTTACTAATATGCCAACAATCAACTTCACCAGTTGGTCCACAGGCGATCTAATTAGCGACAATGCCATTTGCGTTTATCGAGACGTTGGAGGTAATCGATACGCGGTCACTGCGACAGATGACTCTACCATTACCCCCAACGGATTTTATCTTGAGAACCAACCCCGCACTGTGGAAATACCCTATATAGTTAAATGGGCCTCTTCAGCGAGCCAAGCAGGAAAAACTTTACCTTACGGAACAGCYTATAATCGTCGTTCAGCRGCAACCGAGGATGAATATTGTGCCATTGAAGGTTTGTCGGCAAACATGAGAATTATAGTGGATAACGCTGAYCTAGAAGCAGCACCCGCGGGCGCCTATCGCAGCGAAATTAATATCGTAATCGAACCCCGTTAGAACGAGCACCTCAACCTAACTACTTGATGCTGTATAAAATCAGTCCTGTGACCTATGCTCACATAACCAACAACCTAAGTCGACGAAACCTCCCATTACAGCCAAGGATTAGGTTTATGAGAATTATCAACCCTATAGCCGCTACTCTGTTTAGCATTTCCTTAACCCTAATCGCTAGCATCTCCTCGGCCAATATTAGTCTCGACAAAATAGTCATCCATTTTGACAACGCCAGCGCTCCAGTGAAWAACGTTGCCGTAACCAATAATAGTGATGCAGTAATTAAGGTCGAAGCAAARGTYATCGAAACRCTAAAYCCMGGCCAARMYACYGAATCAGARRTMAAAACTCGCGAGTTATCAGTGGCCCCTAAAATATTTGAGCTTCAGCCTCACGAAACCAGGATCACCCGGGTCATATTGCGTAGAAAGATTAATGACCAAGAAAAAATGTATCGAATCCGATTCATACCCGATACCCCTAGCACCAGCACCGAACAGCAATCAGGAGGGATGAGCGTCAAAATTGGAATCGTGGTCGGTATGGGCGTATTAATACTCGCAAGCCCAGAAAACCCCAAACCCAACCTAAATTTCGTGCGCAAAGATGGCAAAATAACCTTTTCAAATGACGGCAACATCACAGCCCAACTTCAAAGAGAACCGTTTTGTAATCAAGACAAAAGCCTCTGTGTTCCTCTTATAGGAAAACGTATTTATCCCCACGCTAGCTGGACAATGGAGGTCCCCATAGAGCTCAAAGGAAAAGCCTTCAGTCAAACCGTTTTAATTAACAATGCATTCAGCACACTTAATTTTCCACCCTAACCCCGTTCAAAGCACCCGAGTATTATGCCTGCTCCTTTCTCTAATACTATTGGTAATACCCTGCAGCGCCTACAGCAATCAATCCCTTCAAAACTCGAGTGAAGTTAACCCTGAAGAAGATGGAGAATTTACCGCGTTCGATTTTTTCGTCGGCGGGCGCTATATAGGCTTAGCCTATGGTTTCTTCGGTAAAAACTGGATAGCCTTGGAAACACCTTCCGATATATTGCCCCTCCTTCCTGCCGTGAAAGACCGCAACGCTCTTTTGCCTCTATTCTCAGGCATCATTAACGAACCTCGACAAATAAAAGGGGTCGGAAGTCTACGTACAGACATCAATAGTTTTCAGATTCACCTTGATGTAGCGGAAGCGCTAAGCCTGACCAACGACGTATCCGATATGGAGTCCCTTCCAAAGCCAAAAAAAATCCTAGCGCTGCGTAACAAATTCATTCTTACAGGAAGCACCTCGTTTGACGTAGAGGACAGCCAAGGTCATGGCAGTCTTAATCACAACACCCTGTTCGGCCGAGGACGAACACGCGTAAGCAGTATTGGGACTTACAATGAAGCCACAGGAAACTATGAAATAGTCGCTGCATCTGTCGACCGAGATTTAAAATACTTTAATCAGCACATGACGTTGTCGAATGGATTACTTGAAACATCGGGCCAACAATTTGCGCGCAGCCTAAGCATCTTAGGGATTCGATTAGGTTCCAATAGAACTTTAGTGGATCGAGATCCCCTTTTAAAAGCCTCTCGAATCGAAGTATTTATTCCTACTCGATCGCGACTCGATATCTTTAAGGCGCCACAGAATTCGGGCCGGTTACTCTACAGTAGCATTTCGGAGTTTGGCACCAGTGAAATAGACACGCGTTCATTTCCATTGGGCACCTATAATATCGAGATTGTACTCAGCGACTCCAAAGGAAACGTACAAAGCGAAATACGGCCTTTTACCAAAAGCACTCATCTAGCCCCTAGAGTTCATCCAGAAATATCCTTTGAACTAGGGACTATACGGGACAAATTACATTTCACTGATCAACCTGTGGGATTTGCCTCAATCAGAAAACGGCTCCTGGACTGGGCGGACGGCAGTATCTCCTTCTATAGCAGTACCGATGCATTCATCGTGGAAACGAGCTCAAATATCGAATTCAGCGCTCAAGTATTCCAACTACCAGGGGATATGAAATCAAATTTAAACCTCTCTATCAGTCATCATGGTTTACTGGGGGCAAGCACCTACCTGGAATGGAATGACCAAAAATACTCCGGACGGATTGCGGCAAGCAAAAGTTTCAATAAAATCATTGTCGAAGATGAAGCCGAGAATATCGATCTAACCCCTATTGAAAATAACGCAGACCTTCTTAATCAATCTCTGTTTGAAAATGAAATCGATCCTGCAACATCTCTTGCAACGGCCCTAAATCTGCAAGCAAGAGAAACAATCAACCTAAACCTTTCCGGGCCCATCGCATTTAGACAAAACACTGGACGATTACTCTTCAACTGCTTTTGGAGTCAAAACGATAAACAACCCTCCAACTACTATTTTGGTCCTGAATTATCATTTAATGTATTTAAAAAATACAAATATCGAACCGAACTGAAAATGCAATGGATTACCAATAAAGACACCGATGCTAATTTTTTTATTTCCATCAGCACTCAAAGCAAAAAATCGAAAAATCCTAAACAAAGTCAAATAAGTTTCGTGAACAACTCATCTGGGTATGCCCTAGACGCTCAAGCGAGCCTAAATCTCCGAGGGAAAGACTCAGCACAAGCTTGGAGAAAAAACCTCGATGCCAATTCGACGCTTCACCTTGACGATATCGCTTCAGATTACCAAAAACTAAAGGTGTCCATGAATAATAATATTCAATATTCCGGGCCATGGGTCTCCGCCAACACCTATTTAAACACCAACCTAAACAACTTCAGCGGTCACTTAGGCGGGGAGATATCGAGCACAATAATTTGGAATGAAGAAGGGATATTGGAAGCTTCCGGCGAAAAAATGTCTCGAGAAAAAGCACTTTTAGTGGTTCAAGCAAAGGGCGAGGGAAATTCCAGATTATCGATCCAGGTAGATCGCAGCCACAAAGCATTTATTTACCCTGGTGAAAAAGTCATTATTTCCATTCCTACCTACAAAACGTCCACCATTCAATTAACCGCCAGGGACGAGACACCCATCTTAATTAAAGAGGCCCAACGAAGTTTAACCGCCTATCCCGGCAATGTTTTCGAAGAAGTTTTTTATTTTCAGAAAATGCTTCTTATATTTGGAAGACTTGTCGATCGCTCTGGAGAGCCCATCATCAACCGAAGATTTATCTCGCCCGGCGGCGTCTCGTACACTGATGATGAAGGCTACTTTAATATCGAGGCTCCTGGTGCAGAGAAGGCTACGTTTATTATCGAAACGAAAAAAATGCGTTGCTCGACGACCTTAAAAAACCTAGCGCCCGACGACATATTTTACGAAATGGGTGGGATCGTCTGCCACGCAAACCCAATCAAATAAACTCACTAGCCAACAGCTCCCCCCGACTGAATCACGATCAATCAGCACCCCCTCCCTCACAGAGAATTCATCTCAAAACACCTAAATCATCGAATCTTGTCACAAAGAAGCCACTCCGCTCGTCTCTTACTAGAGGGCATCTCCGCTCGAGACGACTAGACGACAGTCCCTACAAGAACTGGCTTAAAAGACCCGGCCTAAAAGAGCTGTCCTAGAAAAGCTGACCTAGAAGAGTATGCCCAGCAAATAATACCCAGAAAAAAGAAGGAAAATTGAATGAAAAACAAGACCATAGTCATCCTTGGGGGCGGTTATGCCGGTCTATTGGCCGCAGCGCGAATCAGCAGACAAACCGAACACAACATCATCCTAATCGATAGTAAAGCCCAATTTGTGCAGCGCATTCGGTTACATGAGGCATTAACCGGCAGCCAACCGAAAGTACTCCCTTATAAGCCCCTGCTAAACAAACGGGGCATCGAATTCATTCAAGCGGAGGTTTCTGAACTCAACCCCAATCAGGGCTGTTTAAGCTACGCTAGCGGTGAGGACCAAGACCAACAATTGAACTTCGATTACCTTATTTACGCCCTGGGTAGCGCTATCAAACCAGTCCTGCAAGGTGCCTCTACACACGCCTTAAGCTTAAATTCGCCTCAAGACAGCGCCCAAGGTGGCCTTAGGTTGGCAGAAATCAATGCTCGAGAAGGCACGGTGGTGGTGCTAGGCGGCGGAATTAGTGGAATCGAAGTGGCCACCGAAATTTCGGACTATTATCCCCAGCTCAATGTAAAACTGATCACGCGAGGGGAATTTGCCAGTCCATTTTCCAAACTGGCGCAAGCACACCTAAGGGAGAGCTTCTCACGCCACAATATCACCATCGTTGAACACACCGAGGTCACAGAACTTAGGGAAAGGCATCTAATAACAAGCCATGGACACAGCATTTCCTTCCACCTGTGCATCCCCTGCAGCGGTTTTAAAGTGCCCGATCTAGCACGCAAAGCCGGCCTTGGCGTCGATCCGTCAGGTCGAATCCAAGTCGATCCTTATCTAAGAAGCCTAAGCCACGCCAATGTATTTGCCGCAGGTGATTGCGCCAATGTTCAGGGAATAAGCAAACAACCTTTACGAATGAGTTGTGCGGCGGCAATGCCATTGGGCATCACTGCGGGAGAAAACCTCCTCGCAACGTTACAAGGCAAACCAATGCAACCCTTTTCCATGGCGTTTATGGCACAATGTTTAAGTCTCGGCCGCCAACAAGGCCTCATACAATTTACCAACGGCGATGACAGTCCAAAAGAAAACATCTGGACCGACCGAAAAGCAGTAATGACTAAAGAGTTTATTTGTCGAATGACCTACGCCGCAGTGCACTGGGAATTGAAAACAGGGCTACGCCTATATCGCTGGCCTAAGCTTAAACGCAGTGGCCCACACGCATTGACATCCAGTGTTCCCAACAAAGTAAGCAGCGAGGTAATCTCCGATTGAATAAGCCTCGGCAAGAATTTGAACAACACTTTGAGCGACACTTTGAACAGCACAGATCGCTACTATACGGCGTGGCTTATCGCATGCTCGGCTCAGTGGCCGACACAGAAGACATACTTCAGGAGACCTATCTACGCTGGCATCAAAGCAAGGACATTAAAAACACAAAAGCTTTTCTGATCACCGTCGTCACTCGGCTTTGCATCGATCAATTAAAATCCGCGCGCCATCAACGGGAAGAATACATTGGATCCTGGTTACCTGAACCTCTGGTAAAAAAACTGGGTCACCAAAAAGGCAGCGACGAACTACTGCATTTATCAGAGACTCTATCATTCGCTTTTATGGTGCTGCTTGAAAAGCTCAATCCGACCGAACGAGCAGTGTATATCCTTAAACAAGCGTTCGAATTCGAATACGCTGAAATTTCAGAAGTCGTGAATAAAACGGAAAGCCACTGTCGGCAGCTCGATCATCGCGCGAGAAAACACATCGCTAATAATAGAGTCCGATATGAAACTGATAAACAAACGCATCAACGTCTGTATGCAAACTTTATGAAAGCCATTGGGTCGGGCGAAACCGAAGAACTAGTGAAGATATTAGCGAGCGAGTCTATATTATATTCCGATGGCGGCGGAAAAGTGAAAGCAGCTCTTAGGCCCATCTTTGGTGCCGACAAAATCGCTCGATTCTTTATCGGCATTGGGAAAAAGTTTTCAGGTCGCATTAGCGCGCAACCAGCAATCCTCAATGGCGCATTAGGAATTATTACTTTTGATCAGGGAGAAATACAAGGCGCCATTAGTTTTGCGATTAAGCAGGGGAAAGTTCAGAATATATTTTATATTTCCAATCCAGATAAACTAAAGCATATCCCTTCCATACTTGATGCAGCGCCAAAATCGGCGTCCGATTCAGCCACATAGATCTTTCACATAGCTCTTTCGCATAGCTCTTTCGCATAATTAAAATCCCTGTCGACTAATAAGGAAATTAATCGACAGGCAAATTAACAAGCGTATTCAATAACGACACGATGATCTCTTAACTTAGAAATGGTATTTCCCACGCCCTTATGAAACTCATCTGACTCAAACTCTAATAGAGCCTGGTCATCCGCAAAGGACCCAATAAAAACCACATCATAGGCGGACTGATGCGTTGAAACATTAATACCCACTTCAATCTCTAGTAGGCAAGCAACCTGTCCCTTCATCGAGAGCAACGCGCGCTTCATTTCTTCAGCATCACTCTTATCGTTCAACTTCCACATCGATATCCTTTTAATCACTGCGCACTCCTCGAATTAGGGGAGTAGATTATACATGAATGAGCAAAACCAACCCTAGTGCCTATTCTTCTAGGGCCTCTTCCCAACTTTCAACGTCCCATCCGGCACGAGCCTGACACAGCCGCGACCACTCTCGCGTCCTGCCCTCTATTCACGGGCGCCTATTCATCGACTTCTATTCATCGACTTCTATTCATCGACGCCTATTTATCGGCGCCTCTCATATCCCGCGCCCCCGTCATCCCCGCGAAGGCGGGGATCCATCGTATTTAAAACCATAAATTCAAACACATCCCGACATTATATTTTGGTAAGCACAAAGGACATATCGTAGGCTCATAAATCGAAGGATTTTTCGACATGGATTCCCGCCTTCGCGGGAATGACGGGATACCCGTTAAAGACTGTTTAGGGAGTTGCGTAGATTTATGAAGCAACATCCGAAACTCCAGATTTCAACATCTTCGTTTCTTTATTTCACCCTATCCAAACATCGTCATCCCCGCGAAGGCGGGGATCCATCGTGTTTAAAACCATAAATTCAAACACATCCCGACATTATATTTTGGTAAGCACAAAGGGCATATCGTAGGCTCAAAAATCGAGGCCTTTATCGACATGGATTCCCGCCTTCGCGGGAATGACAGTGGGACCAATCGATTGTTCACCCCTGCAAACAGTTAAATTTTAAATTTCAATCTAATCAAACCCTGCTAAAAAGAGTATCTTTTAAAGATGGCACGCAACGATACAAAACCGAATTCGAGGCCAAGAAGTCAATCCAAAACAGTTCACTGGCGCTAGACCAGCCCCGATGAACGCATTCTAAGGAGCTTCAAACATGACCAATAATAACGACCACTGGTTAAATCTACCCGGCATTTCTTTACCACTAAGAACCCTATTTACAGGCTATTTACTAGTAACCGGACTGGGCCTACTCATGGCGGGCGCGCAAATGCAATTAACCCATGGCATGGCCGATGGAGAATGGGGTTTTTCAATTAATGATATTGTTTACAGCTACTATGGCAACAGAGGCAATAGCCGTCTTGAAGCCAAGCTAAACGGTTCAATGAAAGACAAAGCCCCCGTTGAAGTGCGCACCCATATGATTCAATGGGTCCAAGATGGCGCGCCCGAGGCATTATGGGAACCCGAAATTAAAACTCTTTTTACCACTCATTGCACGCAATGCCATGGCCACATCCCAGGTCTGCCAGATTTCACCCAATTTCAAGCGGTCCAACAAGTCTCAGAAATCGATAAAGGCACATCCGTGGATACCTTAACTCGTTTTTCTCATATTCATCTTTTTGGGATGGCTTTTATATTCTTCTTTCTTGGCCTAATTTTTAGCTTAGCCGTCGGCATAAGACCCTGGATCAAAGCAACAATTATTCTGTTTCCCTTTATGTTTCTAATTCTTGATGCCCTATCTTGGTGGTTGGTAAAGTGGTACCCCAATTTTGCTGTGCTGACAATAATCGCAGGAATGGGCTGGGCAATGGCTTCTGCCTTTATGTTAATTAGTTCTTTATATCAAATGTGGATACTTCCCTTTAAGCAAAATAGCTACGATGAAAACACATGGAAAAGAGAGTAAGTAAATGTTTTGCTGAAATTTATAGTGTGGTGGTAGTATGGAGAACTATTTGCCGATAATACTTTACTCACTATTTTGTTTTAGGGACCTGAACAACAGTGAGTTAAATGCGGCCTAAATAATATAAAGCATCGCTACTAACGGCATTGTTTTGTTCTAAACCGTTAGCAAGACAATGCCTGTGGCAAGCCTCTAAGGAGAGAAAACACCATGGCTAAAATTCGAGTGGAAGCAAACGGTCCGATCCGCACCGTCACGTTGACCCGAGGGGAAAAACGCAACGCTTTAGATGACGAAATGCTGCGTGAGCTTGAGGCCACTTTTAAAGAAACACCGCCCCCCTCCGAACGCGTCACTGTACTGCGTGCCGAGGGCCCGGTATTTTGTGCAGGGATGGATCTTAAATCACGAAAACCTACTGTGGACGGTATATCCACTATAGAAACTATGTTGCACGCTGTAGAAACCTACCCGCTGCCCGTCGTAGGAGTGGTTCAAGGCGATGCAATTGCAGGTGGCAATGAATTAGCCCTGCACTGTGACTTGGTCATTGCCACCAGTACGGCCCGGTTCGGTATGTCCCTGGCACAAATCGGACTAGCGCCCACTTGGTTTCTGGCGAAAAAATTACTTGAAGTGGCAGGCCCGGTGAAAACAAGAGAATTTTTATTTTTGGGCGATCCATTCTCAGCAACACGCATGCACGAAATGGGCTTAATCTCCCGAGTCGCTGCGCCTGAAGAGTTAGAATCCGAAGCACAAAAAATCATCGACCGCCTGACCGCAAACGCCCCACTCTCACTCATTGCAATGAAAGCCCTGCTGGTGAGAGAGATGTGTTTTCGAGATGGGATTTATCACAAAGACGTGGACCGTCTAATTAGCAACGCAAGCAATAGTGATGACGCACGTGAAGGTGTGAAAGCACGCATGGAGAAACGCACAGCCGAATTCCGCGGCCAATAAAAACCCAAGAGAAGCTGAACATGTCCATTCGTCTCGATAAGCCATTCCAAGTGTTAAGCGAAGAAAATATCAAACCCATTCAGGGCCATCTCGGCGTCTACCAGCTCGCGGAACCCAATGGCTACGTAATCTACATTGGTTACGCAGGAGGACGTTCTTTATTTGGTTTAAACAGCGAACTGAAAAAAGAATTGCTACAACGAGAAGGCAAAGAAACCCTATTTCGTTATGAAGTGAATATGCAGTACATTAGTCGCTATGAGGAATTAGTTATGTTGCACCAAGTGGACTATGGAGAGCTTCCTGAACGAGTGCAAAAAGAACACCCTCATAAAGTGGGACGGCTAACGCCATTAGGATAATGATTTTTAATAGTCATACACTAGCGAATGGCTCAATAATAAATACAAATCATCATTATAAATAATAACTGGCTATTAAGGAGTGCTAGACCGAAATGGATTATCAACTCTCAGAAGAACAACAAATCCTTGTGGACAATGTACGCCGTTTCGTTAAAGAGGAAATCATTCCTTTAGAAGAAAACCTTGACCCCGACGCTGGCGAAATCAATCCAGAAGACAAACAACGCTTAATCTCCATCACCAAACAAATGGGTTTATACGGATTGGGCATCCCTGCGGAATTTGGAGGACCGGAAATCAACGTCACCACTCAAACCTTAATCGCATTTGAAATGGTACAACATCGCGCCGGCCTCTATAATCCTAGTTTCGGCGCATTCGGCGGCGCGGGTTTAGCGCAACTTTTTGAAGCCACCGAACATCAAAAAGAAAAATATTTATTTCCAGTTTTGCGCGGAGAAAAAACCTCCTTCTTTGGCCTAACAGAACCTTCCGGCGGATCCGACCCCGGTCGTGCAATTCAAACTCGCGGCGTTCAAGACGGCGACGACTGGGTGCTGAATGGCTCAAAAATCTTTATTAGTGGCGCAGATCAAGCTGATTTCGGAATTTTATTCGCGCGCACTTCAGAAGACAAAGGTCGCAACGGCATTACTTGTTTTTTAATCGACAGCGATATGCCCGGTTTTAATGTACGTCGAGTAGTCCACACACTACGCTCCACTAAATACGCCACTGAAATTCAAATTGAGGATTTACGCGTCCCCAAAGAAAACGTCCTCGGCGAAGTCAATAAAGGCTTTGCAATTGCCAGCGATCGACTTGCTCGGCAGCGCATCCCTTATGCGGCTGGATGTATTGGCGTCGCCATAAAAGCCCAAGAAATGGCCATCGAGTACAGTAAAATACGCGAAACATTCGGCGGCGTATTAGCGTCAAGACAAGCCATTCAGTGGATGATTGTTGATAATGAGATTGACATTCGAACCTCCCGTCATATTTGCTTAGAAGCGGCTCAGAAAGCGGATCGCGGCGAAGACTTCCGCACCGAAGCCGCCATGGCAAAGCTATTAGGCAGCGAAGCCGGCGGTCGAGTGGTGGACCGAGCGATGCAAATTCACGGCGGTTATGGCATGACCAAAGACCTGCCGCTGGAGCGCTGGTATCGAGAAATGCGCATACGGCGTATTGGAGAAGGCCCGAGTGAAGTGCAACGTTTAGTCATGGCGCGTAATATTATTGGCGGGTCGTTCCATTAAGTAGTGTGCCTAGTGGAATGCCTAATTAAATACTCTCAAGGCCGATGGGGAAAAAATTATTTCCATCGGTCTCGGGAGCAAGTAGTCCATTCAAACCCTTATAAGGAAGATCAAATTGATTCAGGAGGATAAAGACATGAGCTACGACATCATTATAAAAAACGGCACGGTCATCGATGGCACAGGCGCCACTCGATTCGTCGCAGACATCGGCATCGTCGGCGGTAAAATAAAAACCATTGGCACCATCAATGCCGAGGCAAAAGAAACCATCGACGCACAGGGGAAAATTGTATCTCCCGGTTTTATCGACGGCCATACCCACATGGACGCACAAGTTTCTTGGGACCCACTCGGCACGTGCTCAGTTTATCACGGCATCACCACAGTGGTGATGGGCAACTGTGGCTTTAGCCTCGCGCCTTGCGCTGCCAAGGACAAACATTTTGTAGTCCGCAACTTGGAACGCGCCGAAGACATAGCCGGCGAAGCCATGGAAGCGGGCATCGATTGGACCTGGGAAACATTCCCTCAATATCTGGATTCTGTCGAACGCTTACCGAAAGGCATTAACTACAGCGCTTACGTCGGCCATTCTGCCTTGCGCACCTACGCCATGGGCGAGCGCGCATTTACCGAAGAGGCCTCTCCGGAAGATTTAGAGCATATGAAAAGCGAACTGGCCGATTCAATTCGTGCCGGAGCCATGGGTTTCACTACCTCACGAACACGCAACCATCAAACCCCAGACGGCGATCCTGTCGCAAGTCGATTAGCCACCTGGGATGAAGTGAAGCAACTGGTGGGCGTAATGGGTGACCTAGGTGCAGGTGTTTTCGAAATCGCAGGCGAAGACGTCGGACGAGATCCAAAGCGGCAACGTGAGTATCAAGAACGCTTACGTGACCTCGCGGTTGAATCCGGTCGCCCCGTTACCTGGGGCATGTTTAGCAGCCGCAGAGCACCGGATTTTTGGCCTCCCTACATGGACCTGCTGGACGAAACAGCTGAAGCCGGCGGCACCATGTTCGCACAAGTCCACAGCCGCTCACTCAATGTACTCATGTCATTCGAATCCCGAATGCCGTTTGATAAATTTCCAGTTTGGAAAGAAATGCGCCAAAAGCCCCTTGAGGAACAGGAAGCCGCATTGCGTGACCCTATCATGCGCGCCAAACTCGTCGAAGCGGCGAATAGCGATAACCCAGACCAAAAAAGAGCCGTGGGTGCTGAAATGCGTCGCCCGAATTACAAATGGTTATTCGTCATGGACACGGTCGAAGGCCCGCATCGGTCGGTGGCCGAAATCGCTGAAGAAACAGGCAAAGACCCTGTGGAAGTCATTATCGACATCGCATTGGAATACAAGCTAAAAGTATTCTTCCGCCAACCGTTAGCCAATGAAAATCAAGACCACGTTTTAGCGATGATGAAACACCCCCGTTCAGTGGTGACGTTTTCAGATTCAGGAGCCCACGTATCGCAAATCATGGATTCGTCCCTGCAAACCCACGTGTTATCTCATTGGGTCAGGGAAAAACAGGCGTTAACTCTGGAAGAAGCCGTTCAAATGCTTACGAAAGACATCGCGGCAGCGTGGGGATTTGAAAATCGCGGTCAGGTAAAACAGGGCTACGCGGCGGATATACTGGTCTTTGACGAACAGCTTATTGCGCCCTTAATGCCGGTGGTTAAAAATGATTTACCGGCGGGAGCAAAACGTTTAGTGCAAAAAGCGGCTGGAATTTCGGTGACCATTGTCAATGGCGAAGTGCTGATGCGCAACGGCGAACACACCGGTGTTTACCCCGGAAAACTATTACGAGGGCCGTTGGCAGAAAGCGCTTAATGTGCTAAATAAAAGCACTACTCGGTAATGAGAATGAACTAAAAAAGGGGCGCAAGCCCCTTTTTATTTGCCTGTTTTTTTATTCAATTAACTTTTTAATTTTCCCTCCTTAAATAAATCCCCTATCACTTTAAATCTCTAACAGGCCGTCACCCCGCCATCCACTGGCAATGTCACCCCGGTAATCCAATCCGAATCATCTGACGCCAAAAACAACGCGCATTTGGCAATGTCTTCAGGCACCCCCATACGACCCAGCGGATGAGATTTTGCTACGCGTTGATACAGCTCTTCGGTGGGAATCATCGGCTGTAACATGGGCGTATCAATGCCACCAGGACAGATCACATTCACCCGCACGCCTTCTTTTGCGTAGGCAATGGCCATGGTCTTGGTGAGTGCAATCAAACCGCCTTTGCTTGCGGAATACGCATGACTGCGCATTCGACTTCCCACCATGCCCGCGACGGAAGCGATATTAATCACCGACCCTCCACCGGCTTCAATAATGGCAGGAATTCCGTACTTGCAAAATAAAAAGGCGCCCTTCAAGTTAATCGATAAAACAGTGTCCCAATTCTCCTCCTCAAGCTCGGTCACATAATTGTCAATTTTACCCGCAGACCAGATCGCCGCATTATTGTATAAGACATTAAGACCGCCATACGCTTCAATACTTGCCGCCACAGCGGATTGAACATCCTCACTATGACTCACATCCCCCACTACTAGCTGCGCATTACCGCCACTGCCGATAATTTCATTGACAGTCTTTTCTGCACCCACGGCATTCACATCGAACACCACTACGTTAGCCCCTTCTTTTGCAAATAACTTTGCAGCGGCTCGGCCCTGGCCGCTACCAGCGCCGGTAATTAGTGCGGTTTTATTTTGCAAACGCATTGCTCTCTCCTTATTGGGTATCGCGACGAAATGTGATTCGTGTGATTGATAACGTCCATATCCCTCACGAATATTATTTCATTATTATTCATTATATTTATTCGTTGATACGACGGCAGTTACCTTTTTATTGTCAGGCAAAAAGATTATCGCATTTTGTACTCTACAGAACAAAAGGGTCACAATGGCCAAACTATCAGCCATTCTTTCACCAGCTTCCGATTCGTTGTAAAAAGGCAAGCATTTTCGATACAAGTATTTTCTATACGTTGTTACTAGGCCACAACTGAATTCGATTACAAAACATCTATACCAAGAGTCTTTATAAACAATTTAATTTGCGCCGTGTATCGCAATCGCCTTACTATAACCCCTGACATTAAACCACGCGCACTAAATTTCAGGATCGATACACTAGAAAAGGAGAACGTCCATGGAAACTGAAGGCCCCAAACAAGTATGGAAAATTGGTGACGTAAGTATCACACGAGTGGTGGAAACCATGAGTCTCATGGCGCCAAAAATGCTTTACCCAAAAGCCTCGCTTGAAACTCTGGCTGAAGATCTCGATTGGTTGCAGCCTCATTTTCTCGATAGCGAAGGTAAAATGTTGTTAAGCATCCATTCTTTTCTAGTCCAATCAAAGGGGCTGCGCATCATCATCGACACCTGCGTGGGCAATAACAAAACCATTCCCATGCCTGGCTGGAGTGGGCTTAAAACTCAGTTTCTAGATCACATTGCCAGCGCAGGATTCCCGCGTGATGAAGTCGATCGTGTATTATGCACCCATCTTCATTTTGACCACGTCGGTTGGAACACCTTTTATGAAGACGATAAGTGGCAACCCACCTTCCCTAACGCGCGATATTTAATCGGCGCAGCGGAATGGGATTTTTGGGGTGACAAGGAAGATCCTTTCGGAGCCAATACCAATGAAGAAGCAATTCAACCGTTACTGGATGCTAAACTCGTGGATCTAGTTGAAACAAACCATCAAATTACCGAAGAAGTACGTTTAATCCCAACTCCGGGTCATACCCCAGGGCATGTCAGCGTCGAAATTGAATCCCAAGGAGAACGTGCAGTCATTACTGGGGATTTATTCCATCACCCTTTGGGATTTGCACACCCAGACTGGGAAGATATTGCGGACGTTGAAAGCGAAGTCGCGCATAAAAGCCGGGTGGAATTTATGCAACGCTACGGCGACGGCCCGGTCTTAGTATTGGGCACTCATTTTGCCGCCCCCACCAGCGGAAAAATAGTCTCCGACGGCGATGGCTATCGATTTGAAGTGTAGGGATTGATTTACCAACACACCAGTACCGTGATCTTGAAGCCTAAGACAGCGAAACAGCCGCTGTCTTAGGAAATCTTCAGGCGGTTTCAAGCTCTAAGCCTTTCAGGCTTTTCTCTTCACGCCATTCCTCCAACAATCTAAAAAATGCAGTGGGACCTGCACCGTACTGCCCTTGGAGAAAGCCGTTACCAGAGCCGTGCTGCCCCTCATTATTATAATAACCCGGGGTGCATTCTTTAAAGAATTTATCGCCTAAAAAACTCATACTATTAATCGTCGCCACCCACTGCTCTTCCGCTTGTTGCGACGCTTCCACTTTAGTGAGCCCTTCATCCAACGAGTGGCTAATGATATAAGCAAGGTGCATTGCCTGCTCCAGCAAGGTATGCGGTACATTTGCCGTCAGTGCGCCCTGGGTAAACCCCATAAACATACAATTGGGGAAGCCTCTGCTGTGCATGCCATGATACGTTTTAAATCCATTGGCCCACTTTTCACTCAATTTAATGTTATCACTGCCCGTCACTTCGTAGCCGCACTGACTGGTATAATTGGTGCCCACTTCAAATCCAGTCGCAAAAATTAGGCAGTCCAATTCATACTCTTCACCAATTGCCAATACTGAACTGTCTGTAACGGACTCAACCCCTTGACCATCGGTATTGACTAACGTCACGTTGGGACGCTCATAGGTCTGCAAATACTCATCGTGAAAACAAGGCCGCTTACAAAACTGTCGGTAATAAGGTTTCAGTGCCTCCGCCGTGGTCTCATCACTCACAATGGTATTAACGCGCCCTCTTACTTGTTCCATTTTTTGGAAATCCGCGATCTCAATGGCCGCCTCCATTTCCGCCATGGTTAATTTTGCTTGTCCTTCACC
>NVTH01000029.1 GCA_002401525.1 Moraxellaceae bacterium
GGATACGGTGCGGTATCAGATCGGCATGGGGGTGGAGTCGCTGCCGTACGAACGGGACGAATGGCCGCGCATCGAGGCATTCAACGTCACCGTCGAGGTGTTGCGGCAGAGTCCCTAGCGTGGATGCGGCGGGCCGATCCATCGTCTAGGATGCGCCCAGGGATGCCCGCAAAGGAATTGCCATGAAGGCTGTTGGACGCCTGTTTCTCTGCAATGCGTTGGCCTGTTTGATCCTGGTTGCCACATCGGCGTTTCCGGCAGTTGGCGCAGCATCTTCCCAGCGCGAACATCCACGTGCGCAGGATGCCATCGATGACTGGCTTGCGGCCTTCAATGCAGGCAGCCTCGAGGGGTTGCAGGCATTTGCCGACAGATATGCGAAGCAGGAGGGCAGCACTCCCAAGGACTATCTCGAGTTCCGCGAGAGCACCGGCCCGCTGAACGTGCTGGTCCAGGTCAACATCGAACACCCACATCTTTTCCCCGTCAGAAATAATTTCCTGCTCAAAAGGCTCCGAGGTCCGCCATAAAAATTGTTTCGGCTTTTGAATTTTTAGCAGCCCTTTGGAAGCTTGCACTTCTCGCCCATCAACATCCGTAACACTTTGCTCGAAATGCGCCTGCATACTGCTATGCTGCTGCAAAACGTCCAGCAAAAGATCAGCGTCATCTCCCCAAGCCAACGCCGATAAAAAACAGTTCAGCATAAGTAATGACGCGAGTGTCTTCCTAAACGGTTTAAACCCAAGCAATTTTGTATCGGTTAATTTACTAACAGTTAATTTAATCACAGCTATTTTTATCCAAAATATTTTAATTACGATCTAACCGGGGACGGCGCTAATACTTCTCGAGATCCATTGTTTTGCATGGGCGTCACCACGCCTGCCGCCTCCATGGCTTCGATAATTCGTGCGGAGCGGTTATAACCAATTTTAAATTTACGCTGCACTGATGAAATGGAAGCGCGACGAGTCTCGGTAATAAACTCCACCGCTGAATCATAGTATTCATCCTGCTCTGAATCATCATCGGCGTCACCAGCAGCCCCCATACTCGAGGTGTCATGCGTGCCGTCTAGAATATCTTCCAAATAATGCGAGCCGCCGCGTTTACGCCAATCGTCGCAAACTCGATGCACTTCTTCGTCGCTTACAAAGGCGCCGTGAACACGCACAGGCATACTAGTGCCTGGAGGCAAATAAAGCATATCGCCGTGCCCGAGCAATTGCTCGGCCCCGCCTTGATCTAAGATGGTTCGAGAATCAATCCGAGAGGACACCTGGAAACTTATTCGGCTCGGCACGTTGGCCTTAATCAGGCCGGTGATTACGTCTACCGAGGGGCGCTGGGTCGCTAAAATCAAATGAATTCCAGCCGCACGCGCTTTTTGAGCAATTCGAGCAATCAACTCTTCTACTTTTTTACCGACAATCATCATCATGTCGGCAAATTCATCAATCACCACCACAATGTAAGGCAAGCACTCAAGAAAAGGGGCTTCCTGACCTAATTCGTCGCCATCCGTGGGTTTCCAAACCGGGTCCTTGATGGGAGCGCCAGCCTTTTCGGCCTCAGCCACTTTGCGATTAAAGCCAGCTAAGTTTCTCACCCCCATGGCGGCCATTAATTTATAACGACGCTCCATCTCAGCCACACACCAACGTAATGCATTGGCAGCTTCCTTCATATCGGTGACAACGGGTGTCAACAGGTGGGGAATGCCATCGTAAACCGAAAGCTCCAACATTTTTGGATCAATCATGATCAGCCGAACTTCGTCCGCAGTAGCCTTAAATAACAGGCTAAGCAACATGGCATTAAGGCCTACTGACTTACCCGAACCGGTAGTTCCGGCCACCAACAAATGAGGCATTTTAGCTAAATCGGCGACAATCGGCTGACCTGAAATATCTTTGCCTAACGCCAACGTAAGGGGGGATTTTGCCTCATCAAAGACCACCGATGAAATCACTTCATTGAGCATGATCATCTCCCGCTGCTCATTAGGGATTTCAATGCCGACAAAGGTTTTACCAGGAATCACTTCCACCACACGCACACTGATCACCGCTAAAGAACGCGCTAAATCTTTTGCTAAATTGGTAATTCGACTCGCCTTCACACCCGCTGCAGGCTGAATTTCAAATCGGGTGACCACCGGCCCGGGCTGAACCGCCATCACTTCCGCAATGACACCGAAATCTTTCAATTTCAACTCAAGTAGCCGCGACATGCTTTCTAGCACTTCCTCGCTATAGCCTAGTTTTTGACCGGGAATTAGCTGATCAAGCAGCGCCAACGCGGGCAGAGTTCCGGAAGCATCCGCATCAAATAAACTCTGTTGCTTCTCAATTTGGACCCGCTCACTGGCTTCAGCTACTTTGGGAACCGTTTTAATAACCGGGGGCTTACGCTGCTCAATAACTCGTTTCTTTGCCTCAAACTTCTGCTCGCGCTCAGCTTTGACTTCTTCGATGGCTTTAATTTCTTTGCGACTAAGCCAGCGGGTCCGTAACGAGATAAAAAACTGTTTCGATTTTTCGATCCCTTGCAAGGTCACCCGACCCGTAAAATCCATGACTTCAATCCAGGATAAACTGGTAAAAACAGTAATCCCTACCAAAAATACCGTCAGCAAAATCAGCGTCGCCCCCACGCCCCCGAAAGTAGCTAACGACCATCCACCTACTTCCCAGCCCAGAACGCCACCTGCCGAGGCGGGTAATTGTTGCCCGTCACTCCCAAGATAAAGCGCAGCCAGACCCGTTCCCGCCACCAAGGTCATCGCTAAGCCTAAACCGCGCAGCCAAAACATGGGCCATTGCCACGTCGTATTATGTCTCCGCAGCTTAAAAACCAACCAAGCGCGATAGGCAATCATAGGCGGCAAAATAAAGGCTAAATACCCAAACAGCAGCAACAACACATCCGCGCACCAAGCCCCCACGCGCCCCATGGAATTAGTGATTTCAGTTTGGGGACCAATATAGGTCCAGCCCGGGTCCGCGGAATTGTAGGTCGCAAGAGAGACTAAAATATAAATTGCGATTGCAAGCAATACCAGCATCGAGCCCTCAGTGAGACTGCGGGTTACATGGTCAGACCATGCCGATACAGAAGAGGAATCTTTACCTTTGCGGTTCAAAAATTTAGCTCTCTATTTGGGTGGGAATATAGGTTGGAATAGTTGACTGCTGATTGTATAGAGTTCGTCTAGTTATTTCACGAGCTAGTGATTATTTCAACTCGTGCCATGAATTCCAGCGCAGCTAGTTATTTCTTAAAGAATCGGAATTTAACGCATACTAATGACTTCCCAAGAACTGGATCGCGAGATGCCTCTCATTTTGGAAGTAAATAAACGGCAGCGCTTATTAGCACTTTATTCAGATTGGTGAATCAACGTCGGCAGTACAATCTTTCCAGAAGCCACATTGACCCCGTCTCTCAGCGCAGGATTGCTACGCCAGCTCTGGTC
This sequence comes from Moraxellaceae bacterium, assembly GCA_002401525.1. Lineage (GTDB taxonomy): Bacteria > Pseudomonadota > Gammaproteobacteria > Pseudomonadales > UBA3067. The sequence goes on from NVTH01000029.1 coordinate 3,482, forward strand.
GGCAAGTTGGGCAACGTAGGGCAACAGCGCCCCTGACAAAGCCTGTGAGGCCGTTCTAGGGATCCCTCCTGGCATATTGGTGACTGCCATGTGGATAACCCCTTCCTCAACGTAAGTGGGGTTCTCATAATTAGTCGGTCGAGTGGTTTCAATGCAACCGCCTTGGTCTACGGCCACATCGACAATCACACTGCCTGGTAGCATCGATTTCACCATGTCTCGGCTGACAATTTTAGGGGCAGAATCCCCTGGCAATAACACCGCGCCAATGAGCAAATCAGTTTGGATTAATTTCTTCCCAATATCGTGGGTATTCGAATACAAAGCGGTCACATTGGGCCCAATTCGCTTCGCCTCTGCAAGTGCTTTCGGGTTGACGTCAAACACCGTGACATTGGCACCCATGGCTGCCGCTAATGAAGCGGCACTTCGACCGGCCACTCCTGCACCTAAAACAGTCACACAACCGCGTTCAGCACCAGAAATCCCGCCCAACATAAGTCCCCGCCCCCCCAATGAGCTGTACAATAGTTGCCCGCCCCACTGCACCGCAACACGGCCAGCGATTTCGCTCATAGGGGCTAAAAGGGGTAAATAGCCTTGTTCAGACACCGTCTCAAACGCCACTGCGGTCAAGCCAATGGACACTAGTTTTTGAGTCAGCTCAGGCAACGCGGCCAAATGCAAAAAACAAAATAATAAATGTTCTTTTCTTAACCACTGTAAATCCCCTTCAACCGGTTCTTTGACTTTGACTATCAATTCAGCCGATTCAAACAATTGCTGTGCGCTAGGCAGCACCGCAGCGCCTTGGGCTGCATACAGCTCATCACTGTAGCCACTGCTGTCTCCCGCGCCTTTTTGTATAAAGACCTGATGGCCCTTTTTGATGAGCTCACCCACCACTTCGGGAACAAGTCCGACACGAAACTCCAGCGGTTTGATTTCTGTAGGAACACCAATTCTCACAAGCAGCCCTCGTTGCTACAATTTATGGGAAGCAAATTTTTGGATCGAATTGTAGACAAAGTTCCAGTTGGACTTAATAAAACGTTTTAACGTTCACCAAGCACACAGCCTTTTTAAGTCTCAAAATCAATCGCTTTTAAGTATAGTTGGCCTTCTTTTGAAAGTAAGTGAACAAGGCCAAACTCGTTTATAAAGGCTTAATGCGCTTGTTCAACCTTCGATCACGGCAATTAACTCCATGATGCGCTTTTAGGTTGAGCGCAATCTCGGTTACCATTGGCCCCGCATCAGCATCGCAACTGAGCATTTGAAAAGAGCATTTGAAAAAAGCATTTGAAATTGAGCAGTGAGCATGTCGTTGAAAATAGGGTTGAATATGGCTGGATATAGCAGAATCCAAGCTTTAGTGGCCCTATCACATGCTCTAAAATTATTTTTCGCGCTATTTTTTTCGTTTTAGTTTTACGCACCTCATAGGTTAGGAACTCTCGAATATGACCGACATTAAACACCGCAAGTTGATTATTTTAGGCTCAGGCCCCGCCGGATACACCGCAGCGGTCTACGCAGCAAGAGCCAACCTTGAACCCATGGTCATCACGGGCATTCAACCGGGTGGGCAGCTCACCATTACCACCGACGTGGATAATTGGCCTGGCGGAAATGAGGGGTTGCAGGGCCCAGAGCTCATGGATCAGATGCAAAAACACGCGGAGCGATTTGATACAGAAATAGTCTTCGATAACATCAACGCGGTGCAATTAAACCAACCCCCATTTCTCTTAACCGGCGACTCCGGAGAATATAGCTGCGATGCATTGATCATCGCCACCGGTGCTTCAGCGCAATATTTAGGCCTGCCCTCAGAAGAAGCCTTTATGGGCAAGGGCGTCAGTGCCTGTGCGACTTGTGACGGCTTTTTTTACCGCAATAAAAAGGTCGCTGTCATCGGTGGAGGCAATACCGCCGTCGAAGAAGCCCTGTACCTTTCCAACATTGCGTCCGAGGTAGTGGTAGTTCACCGCCGCGACAAGCTCCGATCAGAGAAAATTCTTCAAAAAAGAATTCTTCAAAAGGCTGAAAACGGCAACGTGCGTTTTGAATGGAATAACACCTTAGAAGAAGTGCTTGGGGATGACAGCGGCGTCACCGGAATACGCATTAAAAACAAACTCGACGGACAACTAAAGGATCTTGATGTGCACGGCGTTTTTATCGCCATTGGCCACAAACCCAACAGTGATATCTTTGTCGATCAGCTCGACATGAAAAATGGCTACCTCACCACCCATTCGGGCATCTCCGGCAACGCCACGCAAACCAGCGTGCCTGGTGTGTTTGCCGCAGGGGACATAGGAGATCATGTCTACCGCCAGGCCATTACCTCAGCAGGGTTTGGTTGCATGGCCGCCCTAGACGCCGAAAAATTTTTAGATGAGGCTTAACGACTAGAAATTAATGAGCGACATCGTCTGGCTATCTCGCCACCACCATGACTTCCCCCCCGTCGAAAGCGCGCTAGAAGAGCCCAATGGATTGTTAGCGGCCGGGGGGGACCTCAGTGTAGAGCGCCTCACTAAGGCCTACCAAAACGGCATATTCCCTTGGTATGAAGAAGGTCAACCCATTCTTTGGTGGAGCCCAAACCCCCGCTCTGTCATCTTTCCTGAACAGCTTAGGGTCTCCCGAAGCCTACGCAAAACCTTAAGAAAAAATCGTTTCCAGGTCACCTTAGATCAAGATTTTGAACAAGTCATTCGCGCTTGCTCAGGCCCTCGTATCGACAGCCAAGGCACCTGGATCACCCCCGAAATGATTAACGCCTACGTTGAATTGCACCGCCAAGGCTTGGCACATTCGGTGGAAACCTGGTTAGACGGCAAGTTAGTGGGCGGCCTTTACGGAATTAGCTTAGGTCGCGTGTTTTTTGGTGAATCCATGTTCAGCTGGGAATCTGATGCATCAAAAGTAGCTTTTGCCCACCTTTGTCGCCAACTTCACGACTGGCAATTTGGATTAATTGATTGCCAAGTGCCTAACGAACACATCAAAAGTTTAGGTTCAGTGGAGATCCCACTCGCAGAATTCAAAAAACTGTTAACCCTCAATATCCCTCAGCCTGGGCCTAGCGATTGGCGACTCACTCGGTCAAGTTGGGACTAAATGGTCTATTCACCTATTTGGTTACAATAAACACACCGAATATCAGCAGATTCTTGAATCTTTGCTTAAAATCTATTTACATGGCTTTATGTCCCTAACTCAACATAAGCGCTTTTGAGGTTCGACGTCTCTCTTCAACCTCGCTATTGCATTTGAACTCCGAACTCCTTATAAAAATAAAATTACGTGGCACTGGACCTAGGAATTTACTATCCACTATGACAGACCTATCTAATCTAGCTTTTTTTATTACACCCTCCCATCCTTGTAGCTATATCAAAGATAAGCAAGCCACCACCCTATTTGCCGACCCTAAAGCCGGCTACACCCAACAAGTCTATGCGCAACTCAGTTACGCCGGTTTTCGACGCAGCGGAGAATACCTCTATAAACCTCATTGCCAAAGCTGCCAAGCCTGCATCCCGGCTCGTCTGCCGATAGCACAATTTAACCCCTCCAAACGGCAAAGAAGGATTTGTAGGAAAAATGAAGACCTCACCGTGAGTAAAGTCACTGCAGTCTTTGATGAAGAACACTATCAACTCTATGCCAAGTATATTGAGGCGCGTCATCAAGACGGGGACATGTACCCCCCCACCGAAGAGCAATATAAATCATTTCTGATCTGCGATTGGAGCAACACCTTCTTTCTTGAATTCAGACTCGAGGGGAAATTAATTGCCGTAGCGGTGACCGACCCCCTTGGCGACGCGCTGTCTGCCGTGTATTCATTTTACGACACTGATTACGCATCGCGTAGTTTGGGCGTCTACGCGGTACTAAGCCAAATTGCCGTGACTCGAAAAGAGAACCAAAGCTACCTCTACTTGGGTTATTGGATTAGCGAAAATGAAAAAATGAGCTATAAAAAGGAATACCAGCCATTAGAAATATTGAGAGATAATGAATGGCGCACGCTTATAGATCCCTGATTCAAAGGCATCAGCAGCCTTTAATATCGTCGATTGAGCACGTAAAACCGTTAGGAATGCGGGGATAAGCAACGAAATTGGGTAACAAACAGATGGGTTTTGCCTATTCGCTATTTTTAGGGCAAAATGCGCATCCTCGCCTGCGGATCATAAGGCATCAGTTTCGAGGAAAGTCCTAGTAAACAGTCAACTTGGGGCAAACAGAACTACCGCCCAATTAAGCGGATGGTAGTCGTTAAGTATTATTCAAATCTATACCGAGGATTTAGTCTGGATGGCAAAAGAAGAGCAAATTGAAATGGATGGAACGGTCATCGAAACCCTTCCGAATACCATGTTTCGCGTAGAGCTTGAAAATGGCCATATCGTTACAGCGCATATTTCTGGCAAAATGAGAAAGCATTACATTCGTATATTGACTGGCGACCAAGTCAAAATAGAAATGACACCTTACGATTTAAGCAAAGGAAGAATCACTTATCGGGTTCGATAAGTGATTTGGGAAAAGATCTGCGAATAGATTTTCTACAGATTCAAACCAGTGAAAACCGGATAAAAGGCCCTTTAATGGGCCTTTTCTTCTTCAAAATCGAATGTTATTTCATCCAATTCGCCATCGCAAGAGACCATCACCTCGCCCCCCTCACTCAAGGACCCAAAGAGTATTTTTTCGGCTAGGGGCTTCTTCAGTTTATCCTGAACCAATCGAGCCATAGGCCGTGCTCCCATTTGTGGGTCATAGCCCTTTATCGCCAACCATTCTCTGGCTTTTTCGTCGACGACCATATGAACTTTCTTTTCGTCCAACTGAGCCTGAAGCTCGGTGAGCACCTTATCTACGACGTTGTAAATCACTTCCATTGAAAGAGACTGGAATTGAATCACGCCGTCCAGGCGGTTTCTGAATTCAGGCGCGAATAGTTTGTTAATCGCTAACATACCGTCCGTACTATGATCTTGATCAGTGAACCCCATGGTTGAGCGACTGATGATCTCGGCGCCCTCATTGGTGGTCATAATCAGAATCACATGACGGAAATCTGCCTTCCTGCCGTTGTTATCCGTCAGCGAGCCATGATCCATCACCTGCAACAACAAATTAAACACTTCTGGATGAGCCTTCTCGATCTCATCTAACAACAATACACAATGAGGCTTCTTACATATTTCCTCTGTCAGCAAACCGCCCTGATCAAATCCTACGTAACCAGGAGGTGCGCCAATCAAACGAGACACAGTATGACGCTCCATGTACTCGGACATATCGAAGCGCACTAAATCAACCCCCATCACTCGGGCTAACTGCTTGGCTACTTCGGTCTTACCGACCCCAGTAGGGCCAGCAAACAAAAAGCTTCCCACTGGTTTTTCAGGCGCATTAAGACCCGCCCTAGAAAGCTTAATGGCCGCAGAAAGCGCGCCGATGGCCTCATCCTGACCAAACACCACCAGTTTCAAATCCCGGTCTAAATTCTTCAGAGCTTCTTTATCCGAAGTGGAAACATTTTTAGGCGGAATGCGTGCGATTTGAGACACTACTCTTTCAATGTCTGCGGTAGTAATGACTTTTTTACGTTTTGCTGTAGGTTGCAAACGTTGGAAAGCACCCGCTTCGTCAATGACATCAATCGCCTTGTCCGGCAAATGACGATCATTAATATAACGCCCTGCCAACTCTGCTGCGGCGCGCAATGCATTATCGCGATACTTGATTTCATGATGGGTTTCAAAGCGCTCTTTTAAACCTTTTAAAATATGGTAAGTATCTTCTACCGAAGGCTCAATAATATCGATCTTTTGAAAACGACGCGACAGAGCACGATCCTTTTCAAATACTCCTCGATACTCTTGGTAGGTAGTCGAACCCATGCATTTAATATCACCAGAGGCCAGCAAAGGTTTCAATAAATTAGAGGCATCCATTACCCCACCCGATGCAGCCCCGGCACCGATGATGGTGTGAATTTCGTCAATAAATAAAATGGTATTATCGCGGCGCTTAAGTTCAGACAATAATGCTTTAAAACGCTTTTCGAAATCACCACGATACTTCGTGCCGGCTAGTAGCGCGCCAAGGTCGAGCGCGTAAATAGTACTGTCAGCGATTGCACTCGGGACTTCACCATCGACAATTAATTTTGCCAAACCTTCTGCAACAGCAGTTTTCCCTACCCCTGGCTCACCCACTAATAACGGATTATTTTTTCTTCGTCGACACAGAATCTGCACCGCTCGTTCAATTTCTTGTTCCCGCCCTACCAAAGGATCAATGCGGCCTTCTTTAGCTAAGTTATTGACATTAGTCGCGTAGGTTTCTAACGCGCTTTTACCTTGCCCTTCTCCGCCTGAAGACTCATCGTCCGATTGCTCTGAAGAAGAATCTTCCACAATTTGTGGCGTGTCATCCGACACTTTCGAAATCCCGTGGGCAATAAAATTCACCACATCTATTCGAGCAACGTTTTGAGTTTTTAAGAAGTAAACCGCCTGACTTTCTTGCTCACTAAAAATTGCCACAAGAACATTGGCGCCCGAGACTTCTTTTTTACCCGAAGATTGGACATGAAAAACTGCACGCTGTAAAACGCGCTGAAAACCCAGCGTAGGCTGAGTTTCTCGCGACATATCTGAGGCTGGAATTAATGGCGTGGTTTCATCCACGAAATTGGTCAGCTCTCTACGCAATTCATTTAAATTAGCGCCACAAGCGCGCATCACTTTCGCCGCTGAATCATTGTCAATCAACGCAAGCAACAAATGCTCTACCGTCATGTATTCGTGGCGCTTGCTACGTGCTTCCCGAAAAGCCACGTTCAAAGTTGTTTCAAGGTCTTTACTAAGCATTTAGAGCTATCCCGAAGTCGCTGTATATTACAAACTAAACCTGTTCAATCTGACACAAAAGTGGATGCTGATTCTCTTGAGCAAAAGAAACCACCTCGGTCGCTTTTGTTTCAGCAATATCGCGCGAAAACACACCACAAACAGCTTTTCCATCGGTATGAATCTGCAACATAATTTGCGTCGCTTTTTCTTCCCCCATGCTAAAAAATATTTTTAGCACCTCCACCACAAAATCCATGGGCGTGAAGTCATCGTTTATTAAAACCACACGATATTTAGAGGGCGGTTTCAACTCCGCTTTGGGCTGGGCTACTGCCAAGCCACCTTCACCGTCATAATCAGGAGACCCTTCTCCCATACTATTTAATACTAGTCGAAAACAACCAAATTTACTCATAACCAGAACTCATAACTAGATCTCACAATCAATTAACACTACTGTAACCCTACACTCCTATGCTACGCTATCTCGCGAGCTATACGGAATTAATATAATAAACCTAAAAACAAGAATAAAATTATCAATTAATCTTGACTATTGATTAGCATTACCCGACATTAATCAAGGTAATCTATTGAATAATTCGAATTTAGTGCTATAGATATAAGTCCTTTTGTGGTAAATGCAATATACAAACAAAAGGATTTGTGCTTTATCCCCAAGTAAAGTGTCAATGGAATGGATTAACCCATTAACGGGTTGAAATTGAGCAGAGGGAATTATTATGGCAACGGGCAAGGTGAAATGGTTCAATAACGCCAAAGGCTACGGTTTTATACGGCCAGATACTGGCGGCGACGATTTATTTGTACACTACTCTTACATCGATATGGACGGTTACAAAAGCCTAAAAGCAGGCCAATCTGTGAGTTATGAAATCAGAGAAGCTCCAAAAGGCCTTCATGCAACCGCTATAAAGATGCTTGACGATGATCTAGAAGTCATCCCAAGCAGCAGCGATGGAGCTGAAACAGCTCAGCCCCCTGAAAGCCAAAATCCGCAGACATCGCCAACTTTTGAACCCGCTTAAACGCTTGATTTGAAAATAGAATAATTTCATTATTGTATTTTCTAAGCTTCTAAAAAGTGGTGTAAGAGTAGCAAAAGGTGAATAGCAGGGGCAATTAAACGTTTGCTTCGAAGTCGCTTTTCGCCAAAAATCACGCTACGAATAAGCGATGCAACGACAGAACCACTAAATTTCGACGCTTTTTTCAGCGCACAGTGCGGCGCATGATCCCCCGTGCAGTTTTGCCTAGTTCCGCCTAGCCCTGCCCCGCATAATTTCGAAGGACGCCATTTTTCTCCGCCAAACTATCCTACAGCTCCCCCTTCATGCTACACCGCCCCATACTTCCATCAATGTTGCAGATTCCTACATTTCAATAAATCAATACGATATAATCTCAAGGAAACCTTACCCCGTATTTTTGCCCTTCTCACAATTTACGTTCCGCTTAAGTTTTTTGCTAGCTCATAGAAAATGGCCAATCTTTACCTATTTAATAAACCCTTCCAAGTGCTTAGCCAGTTTACCGACAATAGCGGCAAAGCTACTTTAGCGGACTACATTGCCATCAAAAAAATCTACCCCGCAGGAAGACTCGATTTCGATTCCGAAGGATTACTGCTTCTAACCGACGATGGCGCTCTGCAACACTACATTTCCGATCCCAGCTTTAAATTGCCTAAGACATACTGGGTACAAGTGGACGGAGACATCACTGACACAGCAATTCAAGCGTTACAAAATGGAGTCTTATTAAAAGACGGCTTAACGCGTCCAGCAAAAGCAAAAGTCATTTCTCAACCCGCTATCGGACCTCGCTCCCCCCCCATTCGACAGCGAAAAAATGGCACAGAATCTTGGATTGAGCTCACCATAAGCGAAGGCAAAAACCGACAAATTAGGCGTATGACCGCTCACGTTGGCTTTCCAACGTTAAGACTAATTCGCCATGCCATCGGGCCATGGACTACAACAAACCTTGCGGAAGGCCAATGGCAAAAACAAATCGTCACCCCCCCAGAACTCAAGCCGGGGCGCAATAAATCCAATCAAAATAAAACTCACCAGACAAAGAAATCGTCCCCCCGCGGAAACCCAAACACCCAATCATTCACTCGTTCAAAAACACGCCACAAGTAACTAACAAACACTCAACGCGGACAATAATTCAGCGGGCTGATGTGTTCACTGATAATGCTTCAACCGATACGTTGCCAGGAAAAGAAACCCATCACAATTTCAAATCTGCGCTAATAACTTCTGCATTTCAAGGATTTGCGCTAGGATATAGCTAGATTTACAGCGAAGGGCATACGTCCTATTTTTCGTCAGCCAACTCTCAGGCCCACCCTATGACATGGACGCCTCACGTTACCGTCGCCACGCTCATTGAAAAAGACTCCAAGTTCTTAATGGTTGAAGAAATATGTAACGACCAAGTGGTATTTAGCCAGCCAGCAGGTCATGTCGAAGAAGGTGAAACTCTCATTCAAGCAGCGGTAAGAGAAACTCATGAAGAGACCGGCTGGGTCGTCACCCCCACTGAACTGTTAGGGTTTTATACGTATACATCGCCTCACAACCAAACAACCTATTATCGAACCAATTTTATTGCACGAGCAGAGCATCTAGATAACTCAGCGACCCTTGATGAAGGGATTATTCGCTGCTTATGGCTCTCCTTGGACGAAATCAAAAGCAATCAGCACAAATTGCGCAGCCCTATTGTATTGCGCTGCATAGAAGACTACCTTAGCGGCCAACGACTGCCCCTTGAAAGCATTTATGAACACCCCATAGGGTCTTAATCCAAAACCCGATGATTTGTCGGGGCGATTCGTTCAATCTAACCTTTAAACAAAACATCGATTAGAATCCCAATCCAATGAGTAGCAAAACCAAAGTAATTGTTGGCATGTCCGGCGGCGTCGATTCTTCCGTTGCGGCCTATCTTCTACTGCAAGAGAATTATCAAGTAGAAGGGTTATTTATGAAAAACTGGGAGGAGGACGACGGCACCGAATATTGCACAGCAAAAGAAGACCTAATTGATGCTCAGCAAGTCTGCAACACTCTCAATATTAAGCTTCATACCGCCAATTTCGCTGCCGAATACTGGGACAATGTGTTTGAACATTTTTTAACGGAATACCGAGCAGGCAGAACCCCCAACCCAGACATTCTTTGCAATAAAGAGATTAAATTCAAAGCCTTCTTAGAATATGCTTTAGAGCTTGGCGCGGATTACATTGCCACCGGCCACTACGCTCGCAAAAGTGACTCACCCGATAAAAGCACTTCTGGGTACGCACAGCTTTTAAAAGCTGTGGACTCCAATAAAGACCAAAGTTACTTCCTTCATGCGGTCTCCGGCGCCCAATTGGCTAAAACACTATTCCCTTTGGGCAATTTAGAAAAACCTGAAATCCGCGCCATTGCTAAACAAATGCAGTTCGACAACCATGCCAAAAAAGACAGCACTGGCATTTGCTTTATTGGCGAACGACGCTTTTCCGATTTCCTATCACAATATATTCCTGCTCAACCCGGCGACATAAAAACTGATCTCGGGGAATCCATTGGGCAACATCAAGGGTTAATGTTCTACACCCTAGGGCAGCGTCAAGGGTTAGGAATCGGAGGGCTCAGCGAACACAGCGAATTACCTTGGTACGTGATCGAAAAAGATTTAAGCCATAACGTTTTAGTAGTGGCACAAAGCAACAATCATCCGGGCCTTTATACCAATGGACTTACTGCCACTAAAATCGATTGGATAGACAGCCAAGGACCTAAATTACCTCTGAGATGTATGGCAAAAACCCGCTATCGCCAACCCGATCAACCCTGCCTAATCGAAGCACTGCCAACGCTGCTGGGAGCTAGCTTAAGTGACAGTGTAAACATAAGTTCAAACGACAGCTCAAAAAATAGTGCAAACAATAGCTCAACCGAAAACGCATTTGAGACCACAGGCATTAAAGTCACCTTCAAGCAACCTCAAAGAGCGGTGACTCCGGGGCAGTCAGTGGTATTTTATGTGGCAGACAATTGCTTAGGAGGTGGAATCATTGAATCCACGTTTAATCAGTAGCAAACATTATCCTGCTCTGCTCTAACCATTACTTTGCGAGCCTTCACCGCCCAATAGCCAGGCCAAATAAAGAAAATGGTCAGTTGTTGCCAAATTCAGGCATTTCAGCGGTTAGTGCTTTATAAATTCACACAAATCTTCACATAATTAGAAAGCGGTATTGTTTTTATTCGAAACCAGTTTTTCGCATGATGTTAAACAACCCCCTGGAGCGAGAGTCAGTGAAGAAAAAAACCCTAGACCAAACCCTGGCACTTGCTGGCGTATTCCAAGCGGCTCGCATGGTAGACAGTATCGCCCACCGAGGCAGCGTTCCTGAAAGCAGTTATAAGGAGTCAATCAATAGCCTCTTTAACTTAGATCCCAGCAGCGTCAATGACGTCTATTCCGAAGATCACGCCGCACAATTAGGATTGGACATCATCGAGCAAGTCTTAAGTCAAGAAAAGCCCGGTCAATACGCCGAAACTATTCGCTACACCTTAGCCCTTATACATCTTGAAAAAATGCTGTCGCGGAAAACAGAGCTTTTATCCACTATCCGCAAACGAGTCGAAACCAGCAAAGGCCAAATCAAACACTTCGATTCCTCACTGCATTCAGCCATTATTTCCAAACTCGCGTGTATTTATGTCGACACACTGGGCACTTTTCGGTTTCGGATTCAAGTGAGGGGCAATGCCAACTATCTGCAGAATCCCATCAACACCGATCGAGTGAGGGCCTCACTTTTAGCCGGCATTCGATCGGCGATGCTGTGGCGACAGTTAGGGGGCCGGAGATGGCAGCTATTTTTTAATCGCAGCAAGCTCCTGCAAGCAGCCCACGAATTAAATCGCCAAGATGACCGAATCATCATCCACTAAAACAGATTAAGGTCATTCATTCGGCCTCTATCTCTCCCCCCTCAAGAGCGCCCCTGCACCTTGCATTCCCCCTCTTGGCATAGATGATATCAATCATCAAATAAGCTACAATCCGCCCCCGGCAGCCTAGACTCAACGACCTGGACACGACAACCTAGAGGCAACAACCCAGACACAAGCCGGGCATGCCAAATCGGGCTACTCTATAACTCAGCCCACCCCACCTCTTTTTTTTGCCTTCAACCCATAAGGAAACTGCATGGAATTTTCCTCGCTTACGGCCATCTCCCCAATTGACGGGCGTTATGCCTCTAAGACAAGCTCACTTCGACAATTCTTCAGTGAGTACGGACTAATTCACGCACGAGTCACCGTTGAAGTGAAATGGTTACAGTTTTTATCCACGCTAGAAGGAGTCACTGAAGTACAACCCTTTTCAGCGCAAACCAACGCCTCACTTGACGCCATAATTGAGAATTTCAGCACCGCAGACGCGCAACGAGTCAAGGACATCGAAAGAACCACCAATCACGATGTTAAAGCGGTGGAATACTTCCTCAAAGAAAAAATCGAAGGCAATAAAGAGCTCGAAGCGGTGAGCGAATTCATTCACTTTGCCTGCACCTCGGAAGACATCAACAACCTCTCCTACGGCCTCATGCTGCACAACGCATTGCAACAAGTCATTTTTCCCAGCATGGAGCAAGTCAGCAGCGAAATGGCCCAGTTGGCGTCCGACCATGCCGCCATCCCCATGCTCTCCAGAACCCATGGCCAAACCGCCTCCCCCACCACCGTCGGCAAAGAAGTAGCCAACTCAGTGGCTAGGCTCAACCGCCAGCTGAAACAAGTAAAAGAAATCAAAATATTGGGCAAGATCAATGGTGCCGTAGGGAACTACAATGCCCATCAAGTGGCCTACCCGGAAATTAATTGGGCCGAATGCGCCGAGCAATTTATTACGGCGCTAGGGTTAACTTGGAATCCCTACACCACGCAAATCGAACCCCATGATTACATGGCGGAATTATTCGATGCTTGTGCTCGCTTTAATACTGTTTTGATCGATTTCAATCGCGATATCTGGGGCTACATCTCCTTAGGGTACTTTAAACAACGCACCATCGAGGGCGAAGTGGGTTCTTCCACCATGCCTCACAAAGTGAACCCGATTGATTTCGAAAACTCAGAAGGCAACCTAGGGCTCGCCAATGCATTGCTGAATCACCTTTCCAGCAAGCTGCCGATCTCTCGCTGGCAAAGAGACTTAACCGATTCAACCGTGTTAAGGAATTTAGGCGTTGGATTCTCCCACAGCATCATCGCCTACCAAGCCGCGTTGAAGGGAATCAGTAAACTACAAATCAACGAAGCGAAACTGGATGCCGATTTAGAAGCCGCCTGGGAAGTGCTCGCTGAACCGATCCAAACCGTGATGCGTCGCTACGGCATTGAGAAACCCTACGAAAAACTCAAAGCCTTTACTCGCGGCAAAACCATCAACAAAGCAGCCACCCACGAATTCATCGATAGCCTGGAATTGCCTGCCCAAGCAAAAAACCAATTGAAAGCCCTGACCCCGCAAAATTACATTGGTAACGCTCAGCAACAGGCAGAAAACATTTAATTGGGAAGCAACTCGATGAACAAAACGGACCCGCAGGCTTTAGACCATCTAGGGGGCCTGACGGCTGAAGAGTTCATTGAACATTACTGGCAAAAAAAGCCGTTGCTGATTCGCTCCGCATTCAAGGACACTGAAACTTGGGTTGATGCGGAGACCTTGGCGGGCTTAGCGCTGGAAGACGATGTCGAATCACGCATCGTCAGCGGCCATCCCGATTTAGGTGCGGACGCCTGGCAACTGCAACTGGGCCCCTTCGAAGAAAGCCTATTCCCTGAGTTAGGCCCGGAAAATTGGACTTTGTTAGTACAAGCCGTGGATCATTACCTTCCCGCCATGGCGCAACTGATGCCATGGTTTGATTTCATCCCTGGCTGGCGTCAAGACGACGTCATGGCAAGCTACKCCGTCCCCGGRGGCAGCGTRGGTCCGCATTWYGAYCAATACGATGTCTTCTTGCTACAAAGCAGCGGTACAAAAACCTGGCAGGTGGGCGACCGTTGCGATGAAAACTCAGCCCTTCTGAAGAATTGCCCACTGAGTATATTGGAGCGATTTAACCCCCAACAAACCTGGACCTTAGCGCCTGGAGACATGCTCTATGTCCCCTCGAACAAATCCCAYTTTGGGGTCGCGGACAGCGAAGGCATCACCCTCTCAGTCGGGTTTAGATCCCCCTCTACTCAGGAATTTCTGGATCATTTTGTCGGGCTTTGCGCGTCGGACTTTGGAAACAAAATCCATTATCGAGACGCTGATTTAGTGCCACAAAAAAAYAACGGCTGGATCAACCCTCTGGCCATTAAAAAGTTTCAAGGCTTGCTAAAAGAGCTCATTGAAGACGATCAAAAAATCGCTTTGACCCTTGCTCAATTGGCATCCCAAGCTAAATACCCTGCCCAGCCCTCGACCCAAGACGATGGCGACCCAACGCCATTAAAAGAAATTATCGCCCAGAATTTAGCCGGCACATTGAATCGAGATGAAAACACTCGCATCAACTATCTGGGGGACGAAGATCAACCTGAGCGTTTCTTTATTAACGGAGAAATGATTAATTTCCCCGAGGAGCCTCGCGCAGGTGAATTAATACTATTATTAGCGCACCAAAGAGTTATCGAGCTTACAGAGCTAACGCCCTTTCTTCAGAATGAAACCTTACTACAATGGTTCGAAGACTTAGTTAATTCAGGTTATTTTTATTTCGAAGCAGCTTAATAATAAAAACTCTACTCAATAAAAAACAGTCCCAGCGGATAAGCCAATGAACCTAAAAGTCATCCAAACCACCTGGCAAGCGCACGGCGAAGCACTGAAAGCTATTCGTACTGAAGTGTTCGTCAAAGAACAAAAAGTCCCGGAAGAAATGGAATGGGAAGAGGAAGACAATCACGCGCAGCACTTTTTAGCCACGCTTGATCAACAACCCATTGGCACTGCCCGCTTACTTAGCAGCGGGCAAATTGGTCGCATGGCGGTCTTAAAAGCCCACCGACAAAAGGGAATAGGCGGCCAGCTACTACAAGCTTGCTTAGACGCAGCAGCGCACCAGAAATTAAATTCGCTCTTCCTTCATGCCCAAAATGACGCCATCCCTTTCTATGAAAAATTTGGCTTTGTAATCGCTGGCAGCGAATTTTACGAGGCGGGTATAGCGCACCATAAAATGACGCTTGAGCAAGTCAATGTACCCTCAGAATCCAGTCACACCCAACAAAAATTAGCAGTATCGGATCAAGTCCATCGACATAAAGTCAGTGACGAATTGATTTCATTGATCGCGTCCATGGTAAAACAAGGTTCACGTTCGGTGTATTTATTGTGCTCGGATTTAAACCCTGAGTTGCTCGACAATGAAAAAATTCGCGAATCTTTCTCCTACTTTTTACGCAAGAACCCAAATTCAAACGCAAAAATCTTAATCCAAGACAGCGCCAAAATAACCCGCTACGGACATCGTTTATTAGCGCTTAGTCGCCGACTTCCTAGCCATATCGAAATCCGAAAAATAAGCCGAGACTTCTCCGAAATCGAAGAATTCATATTAACCGTCGACGGAACAGGCAGCATCTTAAAAACCAATTTAGAGCAATTAGAATTCACCACCCAATTTAACTCAAAAGCGAAATGCCTAGAAAAAAATAATCTTTTCGACAACATCTGGCGCCACAGTGAACTCGATCCGAATTTAAGAGCCCTCAGCTTGTAAAGCAGCCCTCAGTTTGTAAAGGAGCCTTCCGCTTGTAAAGCAGCCCTAGAACCTTCAGTGTTTCAGCGAACAAGGAGCCAATCAATTACAGTTAATCTATACTCAACGGGCACTCACTTAAAAACTGATTCCTTATGCATGTAACCTTTCGCTTAATCCAGCGGCTATTCGTTCGACCCAATTCAAAGCGAATAAATAAATCCCTAGCAATGATCATGGCGGCTAATTTATTCGTCTCGGCTGCCGTTGCAGCACCATTGACTAGCACAGTAATCAGCACTCAAAAACCCGCATCACAACTCATTGATCACCTATCACCGTTCATCAAAGCGCCGGGGTCGATCACCGCCATCGAGCATCAATTAATTATCCGCGCCAATTCAAAATCAATCAGCGAAATAAAAAAAATCCTCGCCGCCATCGATGTTGCGCCAGAGAATTTGATCATTCAAATTCGAAAATCAATCGCCCAATCAATCGCTCAACCAAGCGCTAGTAATACTCCACTTTCCACCACTAAAATCATTAGCACGCGCACCTTAAACGCGCCCAACATCACCACTTACAAATCCATTGAAGGAGAAGAATTAATCATTCAGCAATCGGATGCCCCGGAATTTTTACTGCAATGGCCAATACGGCAGACCGCGCCCAATCAACACTATGAACTGGCGTTAACGGTACAAAGAATTGGCGAGCGCTTGCAACTGCGTTACCGCCTCGAAGACAAGCGCGGCGAAAAAGCAACCAACAGCGCCACTAAATTCAATCGAGTTGAAGGCGTATTGCTAGGTCATATGGATAGCTGGATCGACTTAAACGCGAATGCCTCAATTCAACCCAGCAAAAAATCTAAAGGCGCTCATCGCGCTAAAAACAGTACCACACTGCACCTCACTACCACGGCACAAGGCGACGCCCCACTTTGGCAAATCAAAGTGCAAAGAGAACGCTAAAATCAAAGCCCATGGGTTATCTCAAAGTCATTTTCTAAAAGGCGAAAAAAAACCCGGCAGGACCGGGTTTTTAATTCAGCGTTTAACTTCCGATAAGACCCAGTACTTATTTACACTGAACCTTCAACTTCGGGCCTTCAATTTCGAAACTTTAATTTCGCGCCTTCAATTTCAATCGCATCGCATGCAGCACTGGCTCGGTATAACCATTGGGCTGTTCAGTGCCTTTCAACACCAATTCGCAAGCCGCTTGGAAAGCAATATTGTCATCAAAGTTCGGAGCCATATTGCTATAGCTCTCATCCCCTGAGTTTTGACGATCCACCACTGCCGCCATACGCTTTAAAGTCTCCAGTACTTGCTCTTCGCTGCAAATGCCGTGATGCAACCAATTGGCAATGTGCTGACTGGAAATACGCAACGTCGCACGATCTTCCATTAAGCCCACATCGTTGATGTCAGGYACTTTAGAACAACCGACACCGTGATCAATCCAACGCACCACGTAGCCTAAAATCCCCTGCGCATTGTTATCCAATTCTTGCTGRACTTGCTCAGCAGWGAGATTGTTTTCGGTCATCAAAGGAATCGTAAGAATATCCYCTAAGCTCGCCTTGGCACGACTTTTTAGTTCTTCTTGACGATCTGCCACGTTCACCTGATGGTAATGCATCACATGTAATGTCGCTGCCGTCGGTGACGGGACCCAGGCACAACTAGCGCCCGATAATGGATGCGCAATTTTAGCTTCCATCATATTGGCCATTAGGTCTGGCATGGCCCACATGCCTTTACCAATTTGAGCAACGCCTTTTAGGCCGGTTTCCAAACCATTGTCCACGTTCCAATCTTCGTAGGCTTTAATCCATGCTTCTTGCTTCATGTCGCCTTTAAGAATCATCGGGCCTGCTTCCATGCTGGTGTGGATTTCATCGCCAGTACGATCCAAGAAACCAGTATTAATAAAAATAACGCGGTCCTTAACGGCTCGAATACATTCTTTTAGATTCACWGTGGTGCGACGTTCTTCGTCCATWATGCCCACTTTAAGRGTGTTTTCACTCAACCCTAAGGCTTTTTCGACKCGACCGAACAACTCACAGGTGAAGGCAACTTCTTCTGGCCCGTGCATTTTTGGTTTTACGATATAAACGTTGCCAGCGCGACTATTTTTAAACGAGCCCGTGCTTTTTAAATCGTGAATCGCGATTAAACCGGTGACCAAGATGTCCATAATGCCTTCAGGCACTTCATCACCGTTTTTATCCAATATCGCACTGTTAGTCATCAAATGACCTACGTTACGCACTAACAACATGCTTCGCCCGGGCAAAGTAAGTTCACTTCCCCCTAAGTCACTGTAGACTCGATCGGGGTTCAAGGTACGTGTGACTGTTTTGCCGCCCTTTTTAAACGACTCAGAAAGCGTGCCATTCATCAGTCCCAACCAATTACGATAAATCACCACTTTATCTTCAGCATCGACCGCTGCTACAGAATCTTCGCAATCCTGAATGGTAGTAATCGCTGATTCCAACAACACGTCTTTCACATGAGCGGAATCTCCTTTACCAATGGAGTCYGYTGCATCWATTTGAATTTCRAYATGAAGCTGATTATTTTTTAACAACACKGCGTGWGGAGCCGCTGCATCACCTTGATAACCGACACATTGAGCCGCGTCTTTGAGGCCCACTTTTGAACCATTCGCAAGAGTCACCTGAAGCTGCCCATTGTCGATGGCATACAAGGTGGCTTCTTCRTGGGTTCCTGCGGATAAAGGCGTGGTTTTATTTAAAAATTGTTTGGCATAAGCGATGACGCGATCACCGCGCACCGGGTTAAACCCCGTGCCTTTCTCTGCACCCTCTTCCTCAGCAATCACGTCGGTGCCGTACAGCGCATCGTACAAACTGCCCCAACGTGCATTCGCAGCGTTAAGCGCATAGCGTGCATTCATGACTGGCACAACCAATTGAGGGCCCGCGATAGTGGCTATTTCCGCATCGACATTTTGAGTCGATACAGTAAAGTCTTCGCCTTCAGGCACCAAATAACCAATGTCAGTTAAAAATGCTTTGTACTCAACCGCATCGATGGACTGGCCTTTACGTTCTAAATGCCACGCGTCCACTTGAGCTTGAATCTTATCGCGTTGTTGCAACAAGGCCTTATTTTTAGGCCCCAGTTCATGCACGATTTCATCAAAGGAGGCCCAATAAGTTTCAGGCGCCACCCCAGTTCCGGGTATCACATCATTCTCAATTAAATCGAAGAGAATCTTCTCGATCTGTAGACCACCTTTTTGGATGCGCTCTGTCATGGAGTGTTGCCTCGCACTTGGGATAAATTAACCAGTTAGACCTCTAAGCCATGCCACACTTTGGCATTGGCACTTCAACAATAAACCAAACCAAGCCCTATGCGGCTAGTTCGGGCGCGTATTCTACACAATATTACGCTCGAATTCATGTTTAAGCGCCCGCAACAAGCATAGAACACCCAGCATAGAGCAAGCGGCTAAGGGCAATCGCCNNSAGAGACCYAGGAAATGCCGAATACAGGTGAGGGTTTGGGAATGTAAAATCGACCACCACTGTTTAGCGCCCGCTAATTCTAATCCTTTGAATTAAACGCTTTCGCTACAGACGCGGTTTACTGACAGCGTCCTCGTCCCCCGCAACAATATCATCAGCCACTTTCACAATGAGCCCTCGTAACCATTTATGGGCCAAACTATGTTGAAGCAGTGGGCTCCAGGCCATTTTTAACTCGAAATCGGGAATTTCAAAGGGAGGAGGAAGAATCACAAGCTTGGGGTTGGATTCTTGCAATTGAGCCACGCGAGTCGGCAAGGTCGCCACCAAATCATTACTTTCGGCGATTAATGCGGGCATTTGGTAATGACGAGTAAAAATACTGATCTTACGCTTTTCGCCACGCTGTTCTAATGCCTGATCTATCCAGCCCAACCCACCTGTTTTATCGGGATTCACGCCAAAACCAACCCCCATGCCAGTTTTACTAACCCAGATATGTTGCGCGGCTAAATAGCTCTCRAGATTAAAGTTCTCCAAAACAGGATTAGTATGGCTAATGAGGCAAGAGAAACTGTCATTCCAAACCGTAATTTGGTGGAACGATTGAGGGATTTCATTAAAGCGATTAATCGCAATATCGACCTTGCCCTGCTCCATGTCTCGATAACTCACATCCGAAGGCGTCAGAAAGTCGAGTACTAATTCCGGYGCTAGCTCTCTTAATATTTTCGTGAGTCGAGGCACCAGCGTCGCTTCCGCATAATCAGAAGCCATAATTCGAAATACCCGATGACTGTTAAACGGCTCAAAATCTAGACCAGGATCCAACACCAGTTGCAGGTCCGCCAATATCTGCCGCAACCGGGGCTGCATTTCAAGCGCCCGCTCGGTGGGTGCCATGCCTTGGCTTGAACGGACTAACACAGGATCCCCAAGCAACTCTCGTAAACGCCGCAGACCATTACTYATGGCTGGCTGCGTTATGCCTAAATGCTCTGCGGCTTTAGTGACATTTTTTTCTCGCAATAAAACATCTAAATAGACCAACAAGTTGAGATCAATTTGCCCAAGATTCATGAAATAACACCGCTTTGTACTTTCGCTACTACCATCAAAAATTGTCGCGCTTGATAGAACTCTTTTAATTTAATTTTTCGGTTCATTCAGCCATCGTCCCAAAATATCCACCAATTGTCCGCGTTTAAACGGTTTAGCCAAGAAATCATCCATGCCACAATCAATACAACGTTGGCGCTCAGAAGGAGTAACGTTAGCGGTCCAGGCCACGATAGGCGTTCGGCTATAATTGGCGTTTAATTTTCGAATTCTTCGAGTCGCCTCATAACCATTCATCACCGGCATCTGGCAATCCATCAAAATCAACGCATACTGTTTCTTCTCAACGGCCTTTAAAGCCACCGCGCCATCCTCAACCACATCGGCCTTTAAACCTAAAATATTAAGTGTAGCCAATGCCACCTTTTGATTAATAAGGTTATCCTCCACCACTAGAATTTCTGCCTGCTTATAAATATTGGAGGTTCGAGCAATATCTATTGGCGGATTGGCATCGTCGGAAT
This sequence comes from Moraxellaceae bacterium, assembly GCA_002401525.1. Lineage (GTDB taxonomy): Bacteria > Pseudomonadota > Gammaproteobacteria > Pseudomonadales > UBA3067. Next base: position 24,269 of record NVTH01000029.1, read on the forward strand.
AATCAGCGTCGTCTAAACCTAATGACAATTCCAGCAGCGATGCAGATAACAATTGATCAAACAAATTCTCAAGCGCGCCTCTTCTCACCGGCCGATTTATAAAAACATCAAATAATCCATGGGGCTCAGATTCCCCTAAAGCCTGGCGTTGAATGCTCACAAATTTGCAGGACTGCAAATTACCGCTGTCCTTCCTTTCCTTTAACGCATCCAATAGTCCTCCTAAGGGAAGAGGCCAATTCATTAGCACCCAAGTCTGCCCCTCGTCCAAATGCCCCTCTTGCTCTAAATTATTTGAGAGAGAATTAGTGCTCAGCATTTTCAATACCGA
>NVTH01000030.1 GCA_002401525.1 Moraxellaceae bacterium
TGTCTCGTACCCATCGCGAGCGCCTGTTAAAAAACGGCTTTATCCGCGAGGTGATGAAGGGCTGGTACATTCCATCTCGCCCGGACCAAGCCCCAGGGGAAAGCACCGATTGGTACGCCTCCTTTTGGGGGTTTTGTCGAGACTATCTGAATACTCGCTTTGCTGAGCAATGGTGCCTTTCCCCTGAACAGTCTTTGGCCCTGCATATCGGTCACTGGACAGTGCCGCGCCAACTGCTGGTTCGAGCTACCAAGGGCGGTAATAAACCAACGAGGCTGCTGCATAATACGTCTATCTTTGATCTGCGGCTTAAGCTGCCTGATGCCGGCGATGTGATGATACTTGAGGGTTTGCGCATCATGAACCTGCCAGCGGCGCTCATTGCCTGCCCTCCCTCTTACTTCACTTCGCAAGCCATTGAAATTCGCTCGGCCTTATCAACGATAGGCGATGCCTCCGATATCTTGCGCAAGCTGCTCGACGGTAATCACAGCACCGTCGCGGGTCGCCTAGCCGGAGCCTTTCGCAATATTGGCCGAAACAAAATCGCCGACACGATTATTGATACCATGAGAAGCGCAGGTCATGCCGTAGTTGAATCTGACCCTTTTGAAAAACAGTCCACTATTACTTTCAGCCACCGTGAACTTTCCCCCCACGTTAACCGAATACGCATGATGTGGGAGCAGTTCCGCCAACCCATTATTGATCACTTTCCAGCATCGCCTGGAAAAATAACCCACCTAAAAGCCTATCTTTCACAGATAGACGAACTCTACGCCGCTGACGCGTATCACTCACTTTCCATTGAAGGGTACCGCGTAAGCGCTGAGTTAATTGAGCGTGTCAAAGAAGGCAGTTGGAATCCAGACAGCACCAAAGAAGATAACGAATATAAAAATGCACTCGCCGCGCGTGGTTACTGGCAAGCATTTCAGGCAGTCAAAACCAGCATCACTAAGGTGCTTAAAGGCAACATTCCCAACGGCAGCAATGCAGGCATCATCGCCGAGGATGATTACAGCACTTGGTATCGCGAATTATTTGCACCTAGTGTCGCCGCTGGGATTATCAGCGCCGCCGACCTGGCGGGCTATCGCAATCGCCCTGTTTATATTCGGCAATCCATGCACACGCCTCCCAACCATGCGACCGAGCGCGACTTAATGCCCGCCTTCTTCGAACTACTCCAAAAGGAAGAAAGCCCCGAAGTACGCGTTGTGCTCGGTCACTTTATCTTTGTTTATATTCACCCGTTTATAGACGGTAATGGCCGAACAGGCCGGTTCCTCATGAACCTAATGTTGGCCGCTGGTGGGTACCCGTGGCTGGTGATTCCTGTGGAAAAGCGCGATATTTATATGGATGCCTTAGAAGCGGCTAGTGTGGAGCAGGATATTGTGCCTTTTGCTCGGTTTCTTGCTGGCTTGATTAATAATCAGATTTAGATTTGTTTCTACATCGGTACTATTTAATACCAAAACCCGTGGCATCGCCCCAAACGCTGTGAAGCCTTGCCGATTTCTTCCACAACACTCAATCGAGATGTCCTGTCTTTTTTTTGAGCCAGTCTACATCTACTTTTAACCGACCAATCTGGCTGCAGAGCTTGTCTTTTTCCAAGCATTAACCTGTGATGAGCGAGCTTCAAATCCACCAGGTTATTCAAGCTTCCTAACTCTTCTTCACTTAAATAATTTTTAGCATTCGCCACATCTTGCTTACGCACCTTGCTGCCACGCCAATTACTTAACCCCATATTATCTTTGTCGCTACTAACACGGGTATGAATAATTTCCGCGGCGGTTTTACCCGTAATCGCCCAATGCACTTTGTTTTGTACGGTTTTAAAAAATTGAATACTGGCATCTAAAGTCGGATCATAATCGGTGCTAAGTGCACGTTGATGGGTAAAGATAAGAAGTTCAGCAGTGGAATTGCTAGAACGATTCATGTTTTTCCCTTACCTATTCCTCATACCGACATCCCCCTATATCTACATACTCGAAGGCACTGTAATCAAATATTCCTTATCCAGCTTGCCGCCTTTGGCGATGACGCGCTTGCCTGAACCAAGGTCGTACTTAGAACGATCCAGCTTCTTAAACCATGGGTAATTCTGCCGCTGCGCCAACCAAAAAAAGAGCCTTTTCGCTTTGATATTGCGACAAGCATCCAGCAGGGCATCGAGTTTTCTAGGTGACAAGTTGACTAGTCCTTGCATTAGCTCGTCAGCATGCTCAAAGCTCACTGAACCTGGAACGCCTGCGAGCACCTCAAGGATGGCCTTTTCTGGGCATGAAAATAAGACTGAAGGCAGTCCCTCCTCCCATTGATGCTCTTTGACATATTTGTCATTTAGCATCAGCATTTTTGGCCACAGTGTTTTAGTGCCATGCCATTTAAAAGTATCCGATAAACCCAAACGACCTAGCCACCCTGGTAGCTTGGCAGGTGAATAAAGGCGAACGCAGCGATGGGATGACAATGATAGATACTGCGCAAAGCCAGCCAGCTCCAAGGCACTTAAACCACCTACATGAACGGGCATATCCTGCATTCTTTGCAAAGAAGCAACGACACCTTCCCAGCGTATATTGCGGGTGTACTGCGTGTATACGCCTGAGGCCATTGGCAATAAGGTTTCACTCTTAACGGCATTATCCAAGGCATGAGTACTTATTCCCTGTGATGCGAGCCACTTTTTTGTAGCCAACACCCCATAGGGAAGCAATTCTTTTAGCGCCTGCCTTGCTTCCGTCACCATGAGTTTAATTCTCTCTCTAAAACCGGCGAATAGCGCCGTATAAAAATCACTCTTCAAACTATCACGAAAAGAGCAGGTTTATAATTATTAGTTTATGCGGCGTTATACGCCGTAATACTTAATTTTATTAAACTAGAGGATGGTTTTATGCCCTTATATTCACCCTGCCTGTATTCGCGCCCGATCGATGGGGGCTCCTCTAAAAGGCTTGGTCAGTATCGCATCTGCCATGATGCGGGAATGCCTGCCGTTCCCATTGGGAAACGCATGGATAGAGACCAGCTTATGGTGAAAGCGCGCAGCAAGCTCTATTGATCGATAGGTTTTATGCGCTATCCAGTAGCGCGTATCATCCAGTAATTGGCGTAATTGAATAGCTATCTGGATCGGGTCGACGCCGATGTTCTTTTCTGCCAATCCGTTATGTAACTGCCGAAATGTCCCTGCCCATTTCCATACTTGACCAAATAACCGTTTGTGCAGATCACACACAAATTTTACGCTTAGGGTGTCTGTGTTATTTTGCTTTTTCAGCCACCGCAAGCCTTCAACGATGTTGGCTTGTTCCAACTGATCAAGCTCGCCCCTGGTAGTAATATGGGCAAAGCGAAGTCCTTCCTTCTCGTCAGAATCAAGGAGCGTTGCGCCCTCTGGCTCAGCTAGGTTATTCATCTTGGTCCGCTATTCTTTCATCACTCCATAAATCAGAAGGCATTTTTTCGATGATCTCACGGGTAAGGCGATCAACTTCAAAGGCAAGCTGGGCATGGCCAAGCCCCCAAACTGTTTTAAAGCTTGGTTCACCTTGTTTTGATATCGCTTTAAAACAACAGTAAGTCAATATATGTAAACTACAAATAGATAAGGTTTAGCCATATATTGACTTGTTTGATCTGAGCAAAAAACCTCAAGAATAAAATTCAATGACGAATCAAATTTCCAGGCAAGTTAACCTCGCCCAAATCAAAATGTATTACTTCATCAAAAAGCGCTGTTTTTTTGATTTTATATTTCTGCTCATAAACGTTATCTCCCTCAATTTTTTCGAGTTCCGCTAAACCAAAGAATACTAAAAATCGCTTACAAGCCCTTAAGTAATAACAACGACGAAAATTTTCTTCTGGAGTGGAATAAGACGACTCTTCCATTTCATCAACCACCATAGGAAAGGCTTGCAGGAAATCATCTTCATAGGCAGAAGTAAACTCCATTTTCTCGCCATGTTGCTTTAACAAATACAGAGTGAATAAAAACGACTGCTGTAAAAATGCAACATCGCTGTAGCGATCCCAGTAAGCCCAATTAAACTCAAAGCAATAAGTTTTAAAAATAATGGGGTAGAGTCCCTTTGTGCCTGATTCACTGACGATTTTTTTATATTTTTGAGTCAGATAAAAGCGCCCCTTTGTTTTGCGCAGAAATCCGGCCAGCTCCAGCACAATACGCGCTACATGCAAGTCAAAAAAATCGTCTTCTTTATTCACCTTGTGAACAGAAGCAATAAGTTCATCCGCATATAATTTACTGTAATCACTCCACAATGCTCTACAAAGCTTTTGAGGTAGAGAGCCTCTGGCTTTTGTTGCGGGCAATCCTTTTTCATCAATGGCTGCGGCAATGCCATCAATCAACATTAAAATAGGCGCACACGGTTCTACCGATAGCGGCTCAGAAAACTGAAAAAGCTCAGGCGTGTCATAGGGGAAATTAAGCATCCGATAAACCTGCTCGGAGGATAATCCCAGGAAATCATCTTGCGGCTTCTGATTTTGTTTTGCCATGATGGTATCGCTTGCGGCCTGCACTTCTTCTATTGAGTTAAACTCTTGAGCCGACAGCAATTCACCTAATTCATCACTTACCTCGCGCGATACCGATAGACAGCAATGTTTATATTTTTTGCCACTACCACATGGACAAGGAGCATTTCGACCTATTTTCATTGAGGGTATTCCTGAAAGTTCAATTATTTAATGTTTGTAGCCGTGCAAGTTAGCGAACTTGCTCTTCATGGGTTCCTGCGCTGGAACGAGAATATTTTCGCCCAACACGTCGCCATCAACCTCAACCATCCAAAGGTAAGGCTTTCAAATGATTTTCTATCGCCTTGATGATGCCTTTCGAAAGCGGCAAATGTGCCTTCTCGCTGCTCCACAACTCATGAAATTTAGTAACCGTTTCTTTTGCGGTATCCAGCACCAGCTTTTCTGGCAACATGGCCTTTGCAGCCATATGCGACAATTCATCCATTGAAAAGTCGCTAAACTTTTTACTTCGACTGACTTTGAGTGCCGCTTCATTGTCAGGAATATAAGCAATTGTTGATAAAAAATCGTAAGCAGGTGCGATGGATGGCACCTGCTTACGGTTATAAATCAACGACCAGTTTTTCAAGTGCATATCCGCATTGCCGATCAATGTATTAAACACCAGCCTGCGAACAAACTCAGCAATATCTTCTTCTTGCCCTTCAAGTCCTATGACTTTCGCAATATTACGCATACTGGCCTTTTTGTATTTGTCATGAGGATAGACTCCAAAAACTTGTGCAAAATCTTCGATATGAACAGTCTTGCCGTCCTCCCCCCGATCAAATCGCTTAATTGCAAAGGCACTGTCTCCAAACTGCCCTATCCCTGCAGGGATGTTGTTAATATCATTGATATTGAGTAGTTGGGTTTCCGGCACATCCATCCCGATTTGCCGTGCCAACTCCATCATTGAATACTCATTCTCAGGCACACCTTCGTATCTACTTGATGGCAACTTTACAATCCACGATCCACCGGTACCTGTCGCAGGAATAGTTAAACCACCCGCCGTCTGCTGCACGGCTGAAAACTTCAGTTGTACTCCCGCTAGAGAAAACCGCATTGGACTTTCAGTTATGTTTTCAGCGTCAGCAAACTCAGACGCAACGGCTGGAAGCTCTTCACCATCCGCAGGCCTGACGGTAACAGCTCCGGGCAAATCTTGTCCCAAGACCCACAATAAAAAAAATTCGCGTTCAGGTTTAACTCCAGCCCTTTCTGCTAAGTAAGTACGCATGGCTTCCTCGGGCAAGAGGTTTGAAAAGAAGGGCAAAAGCTTTGTCTGCACAGGCTTAAAATCTGCAATCAATCCACCATACACATCTTTAAAACCCAGACTTAGTATCGGGCGATTCGCTGTATCGATGTACTCTTCAGTAAAGGCAAACAGGCTACGATCGTGCCCAACATGGGTGATTGTCCCAACCAGTTCTTCATATAGATAGACGTTGAGGGTAAATACATTACTCATCATCCTCTCCATCTAAACTGTACGCTGGCAAAGGGGGCATGCCTTCTTCCCCCCCCGTACTGCTGCGCACGATGGACATGACTGCCGGAACGCTCTTTTTAGGCACCAGAGTCAGCTCCAAGTCCAGAACGCGAGCCAAAGCAACCAAACTGGAGACCCTAAGATCAACTGAGCCTCCCTCAATTTTGGAGATATGGCTCTGCGGCACACCCGACTTAGCGCTTAGCGCTCTTTGACTCAACCCTTTGCGCTGCCTTGCTTCTCGCAGACTTTTAAGTATTTGATCGTTTAAGTAGACTGACATGATCTATATTTCTATATCTAGATTACCATTGCATATAGTTTAATATATCACCGTAAGCTCAGCATCACAATAAACTGATATGCAATAGCAGATCAAAGAGCCGACATAGATCTATCATTACAGATCACCTTAGACTGGCATGTTAACTCACACCTAGACAATGAATAGATATACGTATACGTATACATTTACATTCGTGGCGATATGATCTGCTTTCCATACCTTCTCCATTTTCTGGCCTTATAAGAARCCGAAACAGTCCATTCCCCTCCACAATGGTCACTAATTTTAGAAACGGTAGCTATCTGATCATTTTTATGCAAAATAATTACTGGGTAAGTTAACCTATATTCAGCCCCCCAAAGCTACAATCACCACGGTAAAATAATACGTATTCAGTTTGCAACTGGCGCTCGTATTTTACCTCTCCCCACCACTGCTGCATTACCTTACGTGCAAGATAGCCAACGTCTTTTTGAATTCAGTTCTGCAGTGACGAGCACCGAAGTGACTGAAACGCCCTATGGAGAAAGGGTCAATATGATCTCTCAAGGCTGTACTATTTTGTGCTATAAAACGAGTTKGGGCTTCGATGTAATAAGGCAAACCGAGTCCATATTTATATATAACAATGGCAGCGGCATCTTCGATCCATTTTTTGGCGCCACTGAGATGCAGGCATTAGATGATAACCGAACGCTTGCCCTTACCACCATGGCGACTCGATTTTCCTCTTCCGCCCCTTGGATTATTAGATTACTCGTTAAACATTACCCCATTATCGATTTAACCTCAGCGGTAGGCACAGTGATGGTGATGTCGGAACAACAGGGCCAATGGATTGTTGATCAGGCCCTTAAAAAAAGCCAACTGTCATCGCTGGAATTATCTCATTAATGACGCTTTGTTTTATTTTTGGCGATTCCCGAGGGTGGCTTAAAAGCACTGCATTGCTTAAACCGTGGTATTTATTGACTATTATTGAGGCTCTTATTTTCGTACTATAGGCAACTTAATAATTGCATGCCTAATGAATTAATTAAACACCCTTATTCGAAAATCAGTCAAGGAATTGAAAATGAAACGAGTGATCACCCCACTACTACTGGCCAGCAGCTTAATGGTTAGCCTGCCTCTTTTTGCCGATAACGGTGTCGCCAACGATATTAAAGTATCCCGACCAGATTCCAGCTTCGGAAACCTCTACCTCGGCGGCAGCATCGGCCAAGCGAATTATAATGAAATGGACGATTCTGATATTGGCTTTAATTTATTTTCAGGGATCGAATTAAATGAATTTATTTCTGCAGAATTGGGTTGGGTTAATTTTGGCGAGGCTGAAGAGGACGACGACACGGTGGAGGCATCAGCGTTCTATCTCGCCATCCTAGGCTCTGTAGAGCTTCAAAGCGATTTTAGTCTATTTGGGAAGCTTGGCTTTTCGAGCTGGGATGCTGATTTTGATAACAACATAGACTCTTACAGCGAATCCGGAAGCGATGTGCTATTTGGCTTAGGGGCCAACTATCAATTCAACGGCCATACCAGCGTGAAGTTTGCGATCGATCAATACGCCCTCGGTGATGAAGACGTGACTATGTTTACGGTCGGCTTTAAATACACGATTTAAGCCAAACATTTCTGAACTGGACATTAACCAGTTCAATAAAAAAGCGGGCCGAAGCCCGCTTTTTTATTTGTGTCTTTCCATTACTATCGTTCTAGGTTCTTTTAGAAACCAAACATCTTCTTTTTAGCCGACTTACGAATTTCTTTCTCATCGGACCATTCAATAATCCCCGTTTCCACGTGCATTACTTTCATGGTGAATTTATAGTAAACGTCCTTGGTCTTACTGTCCCGTTTTACAATACTGGACAAGTTACCGTACATCATATACTCCGCACCAATTTGACGGCCCATGTTCATCTTCGAAGACTCACTCACCATGCCACTTTCATTTTGGTAATTCAGTTGCTTTTTAATCGACGCAACTTTGGTCATATCAACAAAGCGAAATTTACCGGACCGTAAAATCCGGCTAGAAATAGTATCAGTCACTGATTCAGTATCGATATGCTCTGAAGTTTTATTCTTAATAGTATCGACGAACATAACCGGGCGTCGCTTGCTGGTCACATCAACAATAGGTGGGAAAGTAAGCAGCGAATCCACCATTTTCTCTGCAATCATTTGTAAATCAGTGGACCCAAACTCCGTGGTGGTGGTTTCGACTGCAGACGCATCACCGTAACTCACGCCAGTGCTCGAGCAACCGGAGATTCCAGCTACCGCGAGAGTCGCACTTAAAGCAATAGGAAGTAATTTACTAGGTATTTTCATTTTAGTTCCTTAACATTAATTTTATAGGATGTGACGGTTGGATTGGGCGCAACTGCTTGCATGTTGATAGTGGACTTCCCAGACAAGGTGACCGGGGTCCAACTACGAGCCCCCTTTTCTACTTCGAAATTATCAGCGTCATACCAAGAAAAACGGTATTGAATTTTTTTATTCGTGCTGGTCAAATTTGCAAGAACGGCGCTGACTTCCAATACTCCTGTCGATCTACGCGTATTCATTTGTTGAATAATGACCTTATTCGCCAAAGATTCATTATGAAGCACCAAGTGTTTAGCATACTCAGGCGCCACATTAGGGCTACCAGTCGCTTCAATGCCCGAAGTTGTGCAACCTTGAATAAGCAACGCGCCGCAGATTAGTCCAAAGATTAATGTCTTACTCATTCTTTTACCCACCTAATTCTGATTACAGTTAAATGACCTCGAGTTTTGAGGGATTATAAAGTGATAGCACGTGTATGCAAGGTTTTACCCGTACCCACCACTCTCAAAATAGTCTTTTTTCCTGGCACTATTTTAATGGCAATAACCTCTGAGGCAGAGCCATCACCGATCCTAATATTGCGTTCTCCTGCAGCCAAAACGCCTCGATAGATTTGCGCGTCATTCGGCAAGGTCAGCCAGCTACGTAGATCAGCGCGCTCGGTAGCGATATTGAATATCGTCGCAGCTATTTTTCCCGGAGTCCCTAATTGCTCCCCGGCTTTATCTGCAGCCTCTTTTTTAGCCACTATCCTTAAAACTTGACGCACTAGCATCCCTGGCAAATCCTCCTGTAACGCTTTAGTTGCCAGCGCTTGAACGTAGACAATCGGGCTGGTGGCGCCTAATGCCTGATTATTGGAAATATCTCTTATAGTCAAAGCAGGCGTTGATTTCCACTTCCCAGAATAGGTAGGAAATGCCACCGAATGAATGCCTTTATGGGTAGGAATTGACACTTTAATTTCTTCTTTAACCGGCGCGAATCCTTGCTCATAAAATACAATTAACTCACCCCCATTGCTCACAGGCGGTACATCCTTCGCCTTAAATTGCTTTTTAAACCGAGCTAGATCCTCTCTCATCCCCAAGCTCTTTGCCAGCCGAATCACATCCACTTGAAGGTATGGGTTATCAGGAAAAATTTCTAAGGCTTTCTTATAGTCAATATAGGCGTCATTGTCTTTGCCTTCGAGCTCCCACATCACTCCTGACGCGTAAAATGTGTAGGCATTTTGAAACGAATTTTTGACCCGATCAGAAACACTATTTAACTGCGAAAAGGCTGACATAAAGCTTTTTTTCTGATTCGCTGGCTGCTGCTGTTTTTGCTTCTTTTTAGCTAGCTTATCCAACTCTTTAGCATGTCGCCTTAAAGCCAATTGCTGCTCTTCATTGGCTCGTCGCACCTCCACTAAAGCACCTTGCAAATCATTATCAAAAAGATAATTCATGGCTTGAAAATGATATAGGAAGACATGCTCGTATGACTCCCCCACATAAGGGATGGCATTATCATTGGTAAACAACGAAGCTGCTTTCGAACCGGCACTCGACGCGTTAATGACTGCCTTCTGCTCTAGGGCAGAGATTGCTTCTTTAGCATGCAAATAGTCTTCCCTGCTTATTTTTGATTCATTGCCAATCTGAGCCGTTCTACCTCGCTCCATAAGATAAAGAATTTTGTCCGCGCCATGCCTCTTCTTATCAAGTTTATCGGTCGCCAATTGGATTTGTTTCGCTTCAATCTGCTGCTTAATAGTACTGGCTTGTTTAGGGTAAGGCATAAAAACAGAAGTCACCGCACAACCACTTAAGAAAAAAGCAAGCGTGCTTGCAACCATGATTTTTCGAGCATAGCGAAACTTTAGATTCATCACTTTATCCAATATCAGGCGTTTTATACGCCATTATTAATTTATGTTGATTTTATACACGACGTTTCTCTATCAAAAGTTCAAAAAGCAGAACTAACTCCCTTTCGAAAATTAATAGACCTTCCACTACATCAATCTAGAACCTTACAACCCCCAGTTTACAGGGGCGTCACTTGAGCCAGCAGTCAATTCCCGCTCAGGTGCTTCAGATGCTTTGCCGGCATCGCTTGCTCGACGGGTAATTGCATTCACGGCAAGATCTTTATATTGGCCAGAATCTACCACTAATTTAGCGATGCTGTACTTAGGCTTTACTTGGATTACTTCCAATTCAGCCACTTTACGGCCATCAATATCGATCTTCATACCGGTATCAGGATCAACGATCGATTCCCCGGAAGTAAATACTTCCATTATTTGCCCTTCACTCAATCTCTTACCGCCTTGATTTAATAAAATACTTTGGTCGCTGACCAACTTCATTATCTTAATCGGGTGAATAACATCCAAAACGTTGGTCACAATGCTCGACGACAATCCCTCCACAAATTCGGCCACCGCGTCTTGTTCCTTCGCTGACTGATGTTTATAGGTGACTGTATCGGACCACATTACTTTCTCAGTCGCAGCCTCCACCACCGTGTAATACAAATCAATGGTCGATTCAACACTAGTACTTTTCATGCCGTAATAATCTTTATTACTCCTGCTGAAGTCGAGCTGATAAATCTTGCCTAGCACAATAAAGTCCGCGCCTAATTTTTGACCTAACCGACTCGCCTCAACCGACGATACTTTATCTGACTTCCACAAAGCCCGCTCTTTACTCATTTGCCTATCAAACGAACGATTAAGAACAGCAAACTTGCCGGACTGATTCAACTCGCTGCCAATACTGTCAGAAATTCGATTGGTGATATTATCAAGCACCAAATTAGTGCTATAGCGAAGAATCTTATTAGGAAGGACATCGAAGGGGAGCACCGCAATGCTTTTACGCGTATCGTTTTTAGGGCCCGCCGTTTTATAAACGGGAACGGTCACCAAGGCGACCACTTGCCATTGATCTTCGCCTTTGGCAGGTTTTTTTACTTCCACTATTTCGTAGGTCTTTATCCAGCCTTTCGACTTAACGTAGATATCCGTATCCACTTCCTGATGCGCAACGATTGAGTATCCCACGGCACTAACGCTCGCGGAAATATCCGAACGCAACACCCTCTCAGTGCCTACTTCTAACCCCCTTACTTGCCGAACCGCGTCCAACAACGCCGCAGACAATGCTTCTTGGTAACTGCCCCCATAACCGGTAGTGCGTTTTTGCTCGTCGGTAGTCGCGGCCCACAGTGGAGAACAGATCAGAAGAATTAATGTTAAAAATATTTTTTTCATATTAGAAGTCCGCATCCATTTTAAAGTTAACATCCGTACGTTGATGACGTTCAGTTCTTGCTTTAGATATTGATTCGCTTGGTCTCGTTTTGGCTTTCTATTTTTGGTTTTCTTTGCAACCCAATTCATTAAATCTATTCGGTTAACTTTTAAGCAGGAGGACAAAATTACTGAGTAAACTAGGCAGTTCCTCCAATCACGCCGTTATGCTTTTAATTCTTTTTTAATTCTTTTTTAATTCTTTTTTAATTCGAACAAAAGAAAAAGGTGCTTAAAAAAACACCCAATCAAAACCACGAACTGCACGATAAAAGTTTTATTCTCAATCTCAGTCAACGCTCTCAATTGAAAATAATGGCGAGCCCTAAGTAAAAACAAGAGCAATAAAAACTCAAATAAATTTAATAACTACCACTACTACTGTCTTTAATTATTAGCAATCTTAATTCATCTGTTCAAGAGAAAGCCAGTGGTAATATTCACAGTTGAGGATGAAGTCCTAAAACTATGAGCACCAAGTCCGCCGTGAATACTTTGGATAAGCATTTTAATTGCCCCAAAATCTCAGATACTTTCCGGTAAAGACTTGCTGCTAAAAACACCTGCACCAAGACTAAACTGCCCCTCAGGTAACGCCAAAAATACAAATAAATTACTTTATAATCAACGACTTAATAAAAATAAATCTCAAATTAATCTGACCAGATTAGTTGTGTTACAATCGCGTTTTATTTACTTGAGTAGCGAGTTAGACTGCCGTTTTACACGACACGTAGAATGTCGACTTAGACTCAACTCAACTTAATTTCAGCAGGTTTCCTGTCGACTACAAACACATTTGCCCAACCCATAAACTTAGGCAATTTCGAATTTTAGAAGGTCATTCGCATGAACCATAAAAATCAATTTAAATCATTAAAAGGCAACCCAGCCAAAATCGGACTGTTGGTACTCTCCCTCCTACTCTCAGGATTAGGCTGGGCAAACAATGATGATCCAATTTCAATGGGCTCTATTGTAATCTCAAAAAAAATAAACGACTACTCGATCTATGGCGTCAGCGGCGAAATACGCGACACCATAGAAGGACAACTCGCTATTTTAGGTGTGTCGGGTAAGATCAATGACCAATGGCGCTGGCACACAGAATATTTTGGGCTGTTCACGGAACGTGCCACAGGTGACCTACACGATAACCGAGGCCGAGTAGCGCTCACCTACTCACAAAAATTTGAAGACTGGAGATTTTCCTTCCGCCCACTGCTTGAGTACATCAATAGTGAGGTAGAAAATGGATTCCGATTACGCCCCAACGTCTCACTCTCGCATTCGCTCACACTGAAAGAGCAAGACATCACGCCTTTTGTAAGGCTTGAACCATTCTACGAGCAAAAAACTGAATTAGTCACCATGACGCTTTTTACATTAGGCGCAAGATGGGCCATTGATTCAAACATCTATATTAGCGGCAGCTATATTAGAGGTATTTCTCATCAACGAAATACCGACATTGAGGGCCCCTCAGCCTCCTTGATCATACGGCTTTAAATTTAGGCTTAAATTTAGACTTAGACTTAGCCTTATTAAAACTAACCCAGAAGTGAACATTTAAACAAAATTACTTCTGGGTTGGCACTGAGGCTACAGGTCACCCAAAAACATCACACAAAGCTATAAGCCATAATGAGCGCGTCTTCTCTGCCGCTAGGGTCAGGGTAATAGTCTTTGCGGTGGCCTACCTCATTAAAGCCTAGAGAGAGATAAAGCTGATAGGCGGATTTATTGGAAGGACGTACTTCGAGGTAAATTGCCTCTGCATGATAATCTTCAGCGCGCTCCATTAAATGATGCATCATTAAGCGACCGTAACCATTGCCTTGATACTCAGGGTCAATGCATACATTCAGAATATGAGATTCCCCTGCAGCCACTGACAGCACGCCGTATCCACGGATACCTTTGCTCGTGTCAGCCACCCAACAACTGTAACCCGAACGCAAGCAATCACTAAACACCCCGTGGGTCCACGGATAGCGATAGGCGCGTCGTTCTATTTCTAAAATTTCCCGGAGGTCCGCTTCTAACATGGGCCGAATAGACATTTTTTGCTGATTTTCATGCATGACTGAAGCCACGGAAATCGCTCCTTGGCAATTAACTACGAAACGGTTTTAAACTACCCCAAACCTTAGCTTTTTGTTCAGGGTTACGCAACAACTCGCCAAGACTGGGCAGCGCCAGATGGGTCATTGAGGGCTCAACTGAGTCTTTAAAATAGCGCCCAAAATTGGCCTCCAACTGAGCCCCAAAAACGATCAGACTAGAGGCCCCTGAGCGCTGGACTTGCGCATTTAAAAAGCTCGATAGCATGATTTCCATGCTTGCCTGGTCATTCGACAAAAGCTGAGATTCAAGAGGCCATTTTAACAGCTGCATAGCACCCGGCTGCCAACGCAAGGCCAACAATATATTGTGGAATAACGCGTGTTCTTGAGCCGAAAACCCAGGTGCGTAAGGATCGTCAAGTTGAGCCACCACCAATATGCCTCCATCAAATTGGCGGTATAAAGACGTGAATGGAGCAGCCAAACTTGATTCCGACGAAGCAGAATCTGTTGAAGTGGTTAAAGGGGGTGCCGAAGGAATAGTTGGGGGCGTTATCAAAGACTCAGTGTCGGAGGTGGGCATACCCTTTGATAAGCTCGCATCAATCGCAGAGCTAGGCTGACCGCTGACTACAACCTCTGCAACAACCCCTGAAATAACCCCTGAAACAGGTGCTTCAACTGTTGCCTCGGCGGCTTGGGCTAGCCGCTCTGCTTCAAGCAGGCGATGTTGGCTCGCTCGATGCACCCATTGCTGGATACCCAGAGCGTCTAAATAGGCTTGCCGACGATTTCTTTGCATCACTTGTGTATTTTCTACAGTCATAATTGAGGGGGCATTTAAACCCCAGCACTTTCAACTTGGGGATGGGTTTTAAGCGCCTGAGAGGTTAATAAATTTAGCGCTGAAATATAGGCTTTCGCACTGGCGACGATAATATCAGTGTCCGCACCGTGCCCATTCACAACCCGGCCGGCTAATTCAAGACGAACCGTGACTTCCCCCTGAGAATCGGTACCACTGGTAATGCCATTCACTAAGTACAACTGCAATGTGGTTTGGCTGTTAGCAATCTCCTCGATGGCTCGAAACGTCGCATCCACCGGCCCAGAACCTGAAGCAGATGCAGTCTGACTTTCCCCATCCACAATCACGCTAATTTCCGCTTTTGGCTTTTTCCCCATGCCTGACTCGCAGCTTAAGCCTTGTAATTTATAACGCTCGACCGCAGCATCTTTAATGGTATTACTCACTAAAGCCTGCAAATCTTCATCAAAGATCTCATGCTTCTTATCCGCCAATTCCTTAAATCGGACAAAGGCTTCTCCCATCGCGTCACGGTTCTCAAACGTAATGCCCAACTCCTCTAATCGCGCGACAAAAGCCGCCCGACCCGAGTGTTTGCCTAGGACCATTTTATTCGCTGCCCAACCGACGCTCTCCGCACGCATAATTTCATAGGTTTCACGGTGTTTTAACACCCCATCCTGATGAATTCCAGATTCATGGGCAAACGCATTGGCCCCCACGATCGCCTTGTTCGGTTGTACCGGAAACCCGGTGATGGACGAGACTAGTCGTGAAGTAGGCACAATTTCTCGAGTCTCAATGCCGCTTTCAACCGGAAATAAATCTTTACGGGTTTGCACCGCCATCACCACTTCTTCCAACGACGCATTGCCTGCTCGCTCCCCAAGGCCATTAATGGTGCACTCAATTTGGCGAGCGCCAGTCATCACAGCAGCAAGAGAATTAGCCACGGCTAAGCCCAAATCGTTGTGGCAATGAACGGAGAAAATGGCTTTATGCGCATTGGGGACGCGTTCGATGATTTGCTCAATAGTCGAAGCAAATTGAGCAGGAATGTTATAGCCCACGGTATCGGGAATATTGATGGTGCGAGCACCCGCATCAATAGTGGCCTCAATGATACGGCACAAAAAATCTATTTCAGAGCGTCCCGCATCCTCACAGGAAAACTCCACATCAGCGACCTGGTTTCGAGCCCTCTTGACCGCATGCACGGCCAACTCAATGACTTCCTCGGGAGGCAGTCGTAACTTGTGCTGCATATGAATCGGGGAAGTCGCAATGAAGGTATGAATTCGCGGGTTAACAGCCGATTTTAATGCCTCGGCAGCGCGATCGATATCACCGTCCATGACTCGAGCCAAGCTACACACCTGGCAATCTTTAATCACCTCGGCGACCGCCGCAACCGACTCGAAATCGCCCTGACTAGAAATGGCAAACCCAGCTTCAATCACATCCACCTTAAGCCGCTCAAGCGCTATAGCAATGCGTACCTTTTCTTCCTGGTTCATGGTTGCGCCGGGGCTTTGTTCACCATCACGCAGCGTTGTATCAAATATAATTAAACGATCTTTGGTACTCATCAAATGCTCCAGGAATAACAGGTCTGATACATTGGGTTATGAAATAGATTATAAAGTAGCTCTGTCTATTGGGTTCTAGATACAGTTCTAGAAAGATACAACGCTAGAAAGCCAGTGAATTTTGGCCTACATTGTAGCGGCACCATGGTGCCGGCATTGTAACGATAATTACAGAGAAACGCCCTCTACTCGATACCACAACTCCTCTTTTTCCACCGCAACCCGCTGTTCAGCAAACTTTATCAGGTGCGCTTTCAGGGACAACTGACCCGCAGGATGCAAAAACACCGGTACATCGTCATAAACCGGGGCCGTCAAATCCGCCAAACTAATCCCCTCGTCGGTACTCAATAGATCAAAGACCTTGCGCTCGCGCTTTAATCGATGCGCTTTGGTGTGCTCAATGACCGCCTTACACTGATCCATCACATGACCATGGGCCGGAGCCAATGCCTCAATATCATATTGAAACAGTGTGTCCAATGACTCCATATAATCACTCATATTGCCATCTGGCGGCGCGATAATAACGCTTGAGCCTTGCATTATATGATCGCCGGTAATAAGCATTTTCTGCTCACGTAGCAGATAGCACATATGGTTCGACGCATGCCCTGGCGTAAATATCGCTTCGACAGTGAATTCATCCGTCTCTAGGCAATAGCCGTGACTAGGAATCACGTCGGGCTTGAAGGTGGTGTCTTGGTTCGCCCCTTGAGGCGCTGGAATACCAATGACTTCAACAGGCTGACTGACCTCTTCTAAAATTAATTTCACCGCCGGCGAGTGATCAGCGTGGGTGTGGGTGGTTAATATCCATTCAATATTGGGCCCTACTTCGTCCAATAGGGCCTTTACATGCTTCGTACTCGCAGGCCCAGGATCAATCACAGCCACTCGATTGGATCCAAGAATATAGGTATTAGTRCCAGGCCCAGTGAACGGTCCTGGGTTAGGTGCCAGCAATCTGCGCACTCCTGGCGCTATAGAAACAAATTTCCCCGCAATTAATTCGGCCATAATGGGTTCCCTGCCTTGAGGAGTTGAATGAGAAGATAAACATCGCTCGGCTATGTTACGTACTCAAGCAAGGAGGAGCAAATAACAAAAGAAGCAATTAACAGCAGGGTTAATAAACTAGGTGAAGACGCGGACAACAAGAAAACCGTCTAGGAACCCTCAGCAACGACAAATCGAATCGCATCTTCAACGGCAATATGAACCTTTCTTTTCATCTCAGCACTTTCTTCRGGAGAAAGATAGAAACGCATATCAACGTCATGGCGAATGTAGCGAGGCGGCAAATGGTTTAACGCAACGCAGGCTATATCGGCCACACTTTCCGAATCAGTACCATCGGAAACAGCGTCGCGCACCGCCTCCATGACCTGGCCTTCATAATAATTATGGATACTGCCGAATTCGATCGACATGCGCTGCGGTCCTCTCTACCAGATTATTCTCATACCAAAACCGCGATCGTCTCGGCAATTATTGCTCAGGAAGTCGCTTTAATATTAGTCGAGAAAACAGACTAAGGTTCTCAAATAGTCGCGTACAAGCCGACCCAGATCAATTACGAGCAGAGGCCTGATCAATAATTCTTTGAAGTTTGAGCGCATGGTTGGAAAAAATCCATTCCACCTCGCGGTTTAATTCTCGGAACAAACACGCTTTCGATTTAATAAACCCCGTTCCCAGGGATTGCCCTCTCTGAATATGATTGAGATGCACTTGCTGATTCAACAACAAGAAATGCCCCGTCACGCCACCCAACGCCTCAACCAACGCGTGCTCACTCATTTCCGCTACATTGGCCTCCGCAACATTTAAGAGCGCATCACTCGGCACAAAACTAACGTGTTTGAACAGCTCAGGACGCAGTGAAATAAAGTGAAAGTCCTGTTTCGGTTGCAAGCTGGCAAATAGCGCTTCCAAGACCTGGCTTTGATAGTCGGGGCGAGGATAAAGCTCCTCCTTAAGCTCCACCATGTAATGAACCTTCCCCTCGTAACGTTGCAGTAATTCCTCTAAGAACGGGATTTCGGGGAAATCTTTTCGTAACTGGGCAGCCGTAAGCGCCTGAAGGTGCTGCTTACGGCCCATCAAGCGTTGCAAATCAGCATCATGAAACACCACCGGAACCAGATCCTTGGTCCAGCGCACGTCGCACTCCAAACCCCAAACTCGATGTTCAATTAAAGGGTCAAATGCGGCGAAGGTATTTTCTAATACACGCCGATTGTCATGCTCACCGCGATGAGACACTATTTTACATCGATCAAGGCTTGCCTGGTCCGGGACAGGCTGAGGACGTAGCGCATAATATAAATCGACCGCCTCCATCATCCCTCGTTGAGCCCACTTAAAATATTGCAACACACTGTAATCCTTAATTTATTATTTCACTAACACCCTGACTACCACGACTAATTCACGAATTTTTATTCCGACTTGACCCCGTGGTTAGACTGAGTATACGTAGAGCCCCAGCACAGGTAGACTGTGTTTACCCGCCTTCATTTAACAAAAAACACATTAGACTTGCTTGTTGTAACGCAAAGACACAATAACGCAATTGTATTAATCCTCTAAGCCGTTGAAAATACGTCGTAAATCTAGAGGCAAAACATCCCCAGCCAATTTACTTTTGCACTAGAAAAAAAATGCCAAAAGCCAATCAAATCAAATAGTTATAAGAGGGTAAAGAACGTGATAATAAAAAAGACAATGCCGTATGGGTTTGTCCTCACACTGCTATTTAGCCAAACACTGCTATTTAGCCAAACATTGTTATTTAGCCAACTAGTTTGGGCCGAAAGCCCAGCAAGAACTAGCTTTAACCAAGCAGTTGCTCTCTACCAAGAAGGCCTGATTAGCTGCCGAGAAGCTCATAAGCTTAGAGCATCCGACCTTAACCGGGCCAAGAAATTATTTCAAAAATACGAGGCGGCGAAAAATAAGGCGACTGACCTATCACCACAAATCCTCACCACCAAGGAATTTAATATTGACCGAAATATTAAGCTCTGTGAACAAGCCAAAGCCGACATTCTACGAAGTGAAGCAATTCCTGTCATCGAAACCGCCATCGACCTATGCAAAAGCAGTAAATCCGCACTGTTAAAGTCAAAAACCGAGCAATCTCGTCATTTGTATAATCAGTATTTAAGCCAAAAGCAAAAAGCCTTCGAATTAGCCACCGACGTTATCAAAGTCCAATCGATTCGACTCAACATCGCTCGTTGTGACAAATTCGAAAATAAACTCAACAAGTCAGAAATCGCGCTCGCATCATTAAATCAAAAGATATCGACCGAGAAATCCAAAGCGTCGAAGTCCTACCAACTCTGCAAACAAGGCATCAAATCCAGCGATACCGCCAGCAACCGCTCATCCGGCACCGCGAAGGCCAAACAATTACTCGCTCAATCCAAGGTCCAACTCGCATCAGTCGGAATATCAACACTGAAATCAATCAAGTTATTTAGCGATTCGAAGCTAGGCAAAAACCTTTTGAAGGAAATGGGACACTCAGAACAGTGTCAAACCAAGCTTTCAAAATCAATCGAAAACAAAGACGTATTACTTGCTGAAGAAGAAAAAACACAACGCGCTAACCAGCTCGCGCAAAAAGCCAAAGCCGAAAAAGCCGAGCAGCAAAAAGCGTTATATCAAAAAATCCTCTATCAAAAAACTCAAGAACAAAAACTTGTTCAAGCTGAAAAAGCTAAAAATCCCCCGCAAAAACCAGCCGCCGAGTCAGCAGCGGAAAATTCGGTTAATAAAACCCCAAACAACAATTCGACTAACAGCCGCGATAAAGTCAAAAAAGAAGCCCGCCCCAAAAGCAAACCAATGGCAACGGAAGTAGCGAAGAAAAAATGGGCACCGAAGCGAGACTGGACCAATCTGGTAGCAGATATTCAAACTCAAAAACAGAGTTCGTTGAGTTCCGATCTTTCTGACGATGACGAAGACGAAGACGAAGACGAAGATTTTGACGAAGATGAAGAAGATTTCGACGAATCAAAATCCGCCCAAAAAAAATCAGGCCTAATTAGAGATTGGACGCAACTGGTTAGATAGCCTAAACCGATTAGTCAGACCTAAGCCGGTGGGTCAATTTAACACCGGTTTAGGGGAGCTAATAAACTTCTTCTAGCGCTGGACTCAAAGCCTTTCCGAGATTCAACCGGTACGGCGGTAGCGCTTTAATCATCGTGCCACCGTAACGCCGAGTGATCAGTCGTCGATCCAACACCGTAATTTGACCATTATCATCCTCACGCCGAATTAACCGCCCGCAAGTTTGAATTAGCTTCATTGTAGCATCGGGTATAGACACCTCTGCAAAGGGGTTTTTGCCTTGTTTCTCCAACCACTCATAGGTCGCTGCAACCACCGGTTCGTCCGGCACAGCGAACGGAATACGAGCGATCACCACATGAGACAAATATTTGCCGGGCAAATCCACCCCCTCAGAAAAGCTCGCCAACCCAAAAATGATCGAACCTCGGCCCAAATCTATTCGCTCGCGATGAAGGTTTAAAATTTCTTGTTTTGAATGCCCGCCTTGGATAAGAATTCGGTCTTTAACAAAAACCGGCAGA
This sequence comes from Moraxellaceae bacterium, assembly GCA_002401525.1. GTDB lineage: Bacteria > Pseudomonadota > Gammaproteobacteria > Pseudomonadales > UBA3067. The sequence continues at coordinate 21,083 of NVTH01000030.1, forward strand.
CTCTCATACACATCGTGCATTTGTTTTTTGGCAGTAAACACCACCAAACACGCCTCATCCTCCTGCAAACAGTTTTTTACAAAGTGGGCCACTAACTCACTGTGTTGAGCACCATCGGTTGGATCACAATCCAGCTTAGGGACATTCAAAACCGCCTGCTGCGAATAATTAAATAGGCTCGGCACAATCTCACGATGACTGCCACTTGGCACGCCACTGCGCATCACAAAACGATCAAAGGTGCCCATCGGAGCCAGCGTCGCTGACGTTAAAACCGCACCATGACAGCGCTGCCAAACAAATTGATCGAGTATTTCACCCGGAAACACCGGGCTGCAATTTATTTCAAACTCATCCTGATTATCAAAGTTCAACAACTCAATCCATTTCGCTTGGGGCGCCAGGCTCTCTTCAGGCTTACTGTAGGCATCCCATAATTGATAAGCAGTCTCGGCTCGGGCCGCATGTTGCGCAAACAGTGGATGCCACACTTCCGCATCCGCTTTAGTGATATCCCCGCGCCCCACTTCAATGATGTCCTTAAACTCATCAGCAATCACCGTCACGCCACGGTTGAGGCGCACAAACAGCAGGGAGAAATTCGCACTGTGCTGCATTAACGACTCGGGCACCTCGCCATTCTCAAATCGATAACTAGGATCCGAATTTGATTTGGAGTTTTGGGGTTCAGAAAATAAAGGTTCAATCATACTCGCCAAAATGGACATCTCGGCACTGATTTGTTGCAACAGTTTCGGCAACTTTTTCAGTTGGTCCGTAATCAACGCTTCTGCTGAGCAAATCTTCTCAACCTGAGTCAGCTGTTGTTCAATCTGATGAATCCATTGCTGACTATTGTGAGTACGAAAACTCAGCGCAAAATGATTCAGCGCCTTTTCGGGCAAGTGATGGGCTTCGTCAAAGATATAAATCGATTCCTCTGGAGCAGGCAGAATAGTTCCTCCCCCCAGCGCCACGTCCGCCAACACTAAATCGTGATTCGCCACCACACACTGCACTTCCTCCAGCTCTTTACGCGCGTTGAAATACGGGCATTCATCAATGTGAGGGCAACGTCGTCCACTGCAGTCAAAGTGACTCGCGGTGACACGGTGCCATGTCTTGCCATCCAAAGCGTCGCTCCAATTATCGCGATCGCCATCCCAATCATTGCTATCAAATGAATTTTTGAGTTCGGTATACAGCGCTCGCTCATCAGATTCAATCTGGTTATTGCCCGACAATAGAAAATCAATGCTCGACTGCCGACTGGACTCGTCCAGAACATTACACAGTGTGGTTAATTTGCTGACGCACAAATAACGTCCACGCCCCTTCGCCAGCGCATAGCTGAACAGTAATTTGGAGCTCCGTAATATATTCGGCAGGTCGCGATAAACGATCTGCTCTTGCAAGTTGACCGTCGCAGTCGAAATAATGATTTTTTTGCCCTGAGCAATCGCCACTGGCAACGCCGCGATTATGTAAGCGACTGTTTTTCCGGTCCCAGTGGGCGCTTCCACTAGACACACCGGCTCGCCAGAGCTTCTGACACCCGCCTCATCGGTTTCCAATTGAGCCAAAGAGTTAGCGATTGCAGCGATCATTCGCTTCTGCCCAGGCCTCGCGGTTAACTCATTGGATTTTAGATAAAAACTATAGGCGCTCTGTATTTCAAGCTTGAGCTCGTCCGATAACATGTACACTAGTCCGCGAAAAAGAATCGGCAGATTATAATCTAAATCAAGACACAGTGGTTTTATTTGCGCGAGTATAAAGCGCCTACAGTCCCCTAGAGAAGACTCTAAGGCTCAGTTAAGGGTTTGTTGGGGTTTACTTGGAGCTTGTTGGGGAGCTATTTGGAAGGGTACTGAAATTAACGTTGAAAGCCCGGGACTGAGGCTGGATTTTGAAGCTCGACATTAAGAGCCGAGCGCGATATAGAACTTAAACGCTTAAAACTTCATTTTTACTGACATAATCAGCCTATGAGAGCTGGCTCTTAAGCCATAACGAGACTCTTTGAAAAATTTACTTAAGGCAGCCTTGCTAGCAGAGTGCTCTTTTTTCTCTTCTTGCGCTTGATCGCCGCTTAGAGAAGCCTTTCTATCCTGGCGCTTAGCTTTCTTCCAAAGGCTGCGCAACGCTCGATCCCAACCCCTCGCTTTCATTTCCTCAAGTGCAGAATCGTAGCTGTCCATATTGTCACACTGTTTGCTGTAGGTAGGGCTGCTTTGGAAGTTAAGTGCGCCGCAAAATGCCATATCGTAGCTATCTGCCAATCCGGCGGAAGCATTCGTCCCAGAAAAGAGCATCAATATCGCTAAACTGCTTACCATCAACTTCATCATTATCTACTACCAAAGTCAGTGTTATTTTAAGTTTTGCTTAGTATTATGTTAGTCCTCACTCACATTTTAAAATGTGATCTCCCTATGAGTTTGCCGCTCGCGGATATATCCAATCGGCCCATCAATCAAATTGATAAGACTATTAAAAACCATTCAGTGTCGCTAAATCCAATGCGTTTTGTAACCAGGCGACATCGGCCATAAAAGAATTATTGCTTGCCGTTATATTTCAATCATTTACCCTAACCCCCAGCTCACAAAGTGTTACAAACGCCTAAATCACCCAGACCCATCCCTATAACCAAAATATTAATTCGTCTCGAGCAACCTGAAATTAAGTTAGCACTTACTTCCATTGGAACTAAAACGGTCAAAACTTAAGCGTTAGAGACTGCACGTTTCTCCTCGGTCTAGAACGGACTACAATAAGCGCCTGACAAACGTCACCTCTTTTAGCTATTWACTATTACCAATTACCCATCAATCCAAAATCCGTCACAGAATAAATTAAGGTAAACAATGAAAGCGATTATAAAAACCGAAGCAAAACGATTGATTTGGGATGAGGTTGAAGCGCCGATATTAAAGTCTGGACAAATTCGCATCGACATTCATGCCAGCGCAGTCAACCGCGCTGATTTACTGCAGTTCAAAGGATTCTATCCACCGCCCCCGGGCGCCTCTTCTATATTGGGACTAGAATGTGCAGGCATCGTCAGTGAAATCGCTGCGGACGTCGAAAACCACCAAGTGGGTGACCCGGTCTGTGCATTGCTTTCCGGTGGAGGCTACGCGGAGCAAGTCGTGTGCGACGCCGGGCATGCCATCGCTATTCCGAAAAACCTCTCCCTCAGCTCTGCCGCAGCCCTGCCAGAAGTGTTTGCAACGGCTTGGTGTAACTTATTTATAGAAGGGCAGCTGCAACCCGAACAACGAGTTTTAATTCACGCCGGTGCCAGCGGAGTTGGCACTGCCGCCATCCAACTCTGTAAACAGTTCTCAAACCCTTGCTATGTCACCGTCGGCAGCGATAAAAAAATAGCCTAT